>CAJZDE010000109.1:0-5432 GCA_915063165.1 uncultured Streptococcus sp. | reverse complement strand
AGCCATTTTAGGACGTCCCAATGTTGGGAAGTCAACCTTTTTGAATCACGTTATGGGGCAAAAGATTGCCATCATGAGTGATAAGGCGCAAACAACGCGCAATAAAATCATGGGGATTTACACCACGGATAAGGAGCAAATCGTCTTTATAGACACACCAGGAATTCACAAGCCCAAAACAGCTCTTGGGGATTTCATGGTGGAATCTGCCTACAGTACTCTGCGTGAAGTGGATACTGTTCTATTCATGGTGCCAGCTGATGAGCCACGTGGTAAGGGCGACGATATGATTATCGAGCGTCTGAAGGCTGCCAAGGTTCCAGTTATTTTGGTGGTCAATAAGATTGACAAGGTCCATCCAGACCAGCTTTTGGCTCAGATTGATGACTTCCGTAACCAGATGGACTTTAAGGAAATTGTCCCTATCTCAGCCCTTCAAGGAAATAACGTTTCTCGTCTAATTGACATCCTCAGTGAAAATCTTGAGGAAGGTTTCCAGTATTTCCCAGCTGATCAAATCACAGACCATCCAGAGCGTTTCTTGGTTTCTGAAATGATCCGTGAGAAAGTCCTACACCTAACTAGAGAAGAGATTCCTCACTCAGTCGCAGTGGTGGTTGACTCTATGAAGCGTGACGAAGAGACAGACAAGGTTCATATCCGAGCTACCATTATGGTTGAGCGTGATAGTCAAAAAGGCATCATCATTGGAAAAGGTGGCGCTATGCTCAAAAAAATTGGGACCATGGCCCGTCGTGATATTGAACTCATGCTAGGGGACAAGGTTTTCCTAGAAACTTGGGTCAAGGTCAAGAAAAACTGGCGTGATAAAAAGCTAGATTTGGCTGACTTTGGCTATGATGAAAAAGAATACTAAGTAGAGGTGGGCTCATGCCTGCTTCTTGTTTTTACAGAAGGAGGATCTATGCCTGAATTACCTGAGGTTGAAACGGTTCGTCGTGGCTTAGAGAAATTAATTTTGGGAAAGAAGATTTCGAGTGTAGACATTCGTTATCCCAAGATGATCAAAACAGATTTGGACGAGTTTCGAAAGGAAGTGCCTGGCCAAGTAATTGAGTCAATGGGACGTCGTGGCAAATATTTGCTTTTCTACCTGACAGACAAGGTCTTGATTTCCCATCTGCGGATGGAGGGCAAGTATTTTTACTATCCAGACCAGGTTCCTGAACGCAAGCACGCCCATGTCTTCTTCCAGTTTGAAGATGGTGGCACTCTTGTATATGAGGACGTACGCAAGTTTGGCACCATGGAACTGCTGGCACCCGACCTTTTGGATGCCTACTTTGTTTCCAAAAAACTAGGTCCTGAACCAAGAGAGCAGGACTTTGATTTGCAGGTCTTTCAAGCTGCCCTAGCCAAATCTAAGAAGCCTATCAAATCTCACCTTTTAGACCAGACCTTGGTAGCTGGCCTTGGCAATATCTATGTGGATGAGGTCCTCTGGCGAGCTCAGGTTCATCCAGCAAGACCTTCGCAAACTTTGACAGCAGAGGAAGCGAAAGCAATTCATGACCAGACCATTGCTGTTTTGGGTCAGGCTGTTGAAAAAGGGGGTTCAACTATTCGAACCTATACAAATGCCTTTGGCGAAGATGGAACCATGCAGGACTTCCATCAGGTCTATGATAAGACTGGTCAAGCATGTTCACGCTGTGGCACCCTCATTGAGAAATTCCAGCTCGGTGGACGAGGAACTCATTTTTGTCCTCAGTGTCAAAGGAGGGGCTGATGGGAAAAATTATCGGAATCACAGGAGGAATTGCCTCGGGTAAGTCAACTGTGACAAATTTCCTAAGAGAAAAAGGCCTTCGAGTGGTCGATGCTGACGCAGTCGTCCACCAACTACAAAAACCTGGTGGTCGTCTTTATCAGGTCTTAGTCCAGCATTTTGGTCAGGAAATTATCTTAGAAAATGGAGAACTCAATCGTCCTCTCCTAGCTAGTCTCATCTTTTCAAATCCTGAGGAACGGGAATGGTCTAAGCAAACCCAAGGGGAAATTATTCGTGAGGAATTGGCTGCATTGCGAGACCAGTTGACTCAGACAGAAGTGATTTTTTTCATGGATATTCCCCTGCTTTTTGAACAGGACTATGCTTCTTGGTTTGATGAAACATGGCTGGTCTATGTGAACCGTGATGTTCAGGTAGAACGTTTCATGAAACGGGATCATCTTTCTAAGGAAGTAGCAGAGTCCCGTCTGGCAGCTCAGTGGTCTTTAGAGAAAAAGAAAGATTTTGCCAGTCATGTTCTAGACAACAATGGCAGTCGTGATCAGCTTGTGGGTCAAGTAGTGAAGTTACTTGAAGGAGGCGATAGCTGTGCAAGAGATTAGTTGGAAAGAGAATCTTCGTGTCGCCTGGTTTGGTAGTTTTCTAACTGGAGCCAGTATATCCTTAGTCGTCCCTTTTATGCCTATCTTTGTGGAGCAGTTGGGAATCGAACAGGATCAAGTTGCTTTCTATGCTGGATTAGCCATCTCAGTTTCAGCTGTTTCCGCAGCTTTAGTTTCTCCGATCTGGGGCATTCTTGCTGACAAGTACGGTCGAAAACCCATGATGATTCGAGCAGGCCTTGCCATGACCATCACTATGGGAGGTTTGGCCTTCGTGCCGAATATCTATTGGCTAATCTTTCTTAGATTACTTAATGGTGTATTTACAGGTTTCGTACCAAATGCGACAGCTTTAATAGCCAGTCAGGTACCCAAAGATAAGTCTGGAGCGGCTCTTGGAACTCTATCTACAGGTGTTGTTGCAGGAACACTGACGGGTCCCTTTGTTGGAGGCTTTATTGCTGAAATTTTTGGTATTCGTAATGTCTTTTTATTGGTAGGTGCATTTTTATTTGTAGCTGCAATCCTAACCATTTTCTTTATCAAGGAAGATTTTCAGCCAGTAGCTAAGGAGAAGGCTATCCCAACGAAAGAAGTATTTTCTTCTTTCAAGTATCCTAGGCTTTTAGTAAACCTATTTTTGACGAGCTTTGTCATTCAATTTTCAGCTCAATCAATTGGTCCCATTCTAGCTCTCTATGTGCGGGACTTAGGGCAGTCCGATAATCTCCTCTTTGTATCAGGATTGATCGTATCCAGCATGGGATTTTCTAGCATGATGAGTGCTGGAGTTCTAGGAAAACTTGGCGATAAGGTAGGGAATCATCGATTGTTAGTTGCGGCGCAGATTTATTCAGTCATCATTTACCTTCTTTGTGCTCATGCAACCAGTCCCCTTGAACTCGGCTTGTACCGTTTTCTCTTTGGTTTGGGAACGGGCGCTCTGATACCAGGTATCAATGCCCTTCTCAGCAAAATGACTCCTAAATCAGGTATTTCAAGGATTTTCGCATTCAATCAAGTCTTTTTTTACCTCGGTGGAGTAATTGGCCCCATGGCGGGATCCGCAGTTGCAGGCTTTTTGGGCTACCATGCTGTCTTTTATGCGACGGCTGCTTGTGTGGCTTTCAGTTGCTTATGTAACTTAGTTCAATTTAGATCATTATTAAAAGTAAAGGAAATCTCGTGCGAGTAAAAATCAATCTTAAATGCTCCTCTTGTGGTAGCATGAATTATCTAACCAGTAAGAACTCAAAAACCCATCCAGACAAGATTGAAGTTCTAAAATATTGTCCAAAGGAAAGAAAAGTAACTTTACATCTTGAATCTAAGTAGAATTTATGGTAAAATAATAGGGATTTTAAGGAGTTTGATATGTATAACCTATTATTAACCATTTTATTAGTATTATCTGTTGTGATTGTGATTGCGATTTTCATGCAACCAACTAAGAACCAATCCAGCAATGTATTTGATGCCAGCTCAGGTGATTTGTTTGAACGTAGTAAAGCGCGTGGTTTTGAAGCTGTGATGCAACGTTTGACAGGTATTTTAGTCTTTTTCTGGCTAGCCATTGCCTTAGCATTGACGGTATTATCAAGTAGATAAGAAATGGGCAGGACTAGGTCTTTGCCTATTTTTATTTTTATACTCTTCAAAAATCAAATTCAAACCACGTCAGCGTCGGCTTGTCGTATATGTGTTACTGACTTCGTCAGTTCTATCCACAACCTCAAAACAGTGTTTTGAGCAACCTGCGACTAGCTTCCTAGTTTGCTATTTGATTTTCATTGAGTATAACTCCTTCTCTAGAAAGAAAATCAGGAAATCTCACGATTTCCTGATTTTTTCTATTTACGTTTTCGTGTTGAACGACGTTCTGTCAAACCATGAGGTAGGAGAACTTCACGTTCTTCCAATTCTTCTTTATGCATAATCTTAGTCAACATACGCATGCTGATAGCACCTAAGTCATAAAGAGGCTGGGCAATAGTCGTCAAGTTTGGACGAGTGAATCGTGCAATCTGAGAGTCATCTGTCGTAATGATTTCAAACTCTTCTGGCACAGATATACCATGGTCAGCTAAACCATTCAACACACCTGCTGCCAATTCATCACCTGTTACAACTGCAGCTGTAGCTTGTGATGAAATCAAGCGTTCTGCCAAGGCATAGCCATCGTCATAGCTGTATTTTGATTCAAAGACCAAGCCCTCACTATAAGAATGTCCAGCTTTTTTCAAGGCTTCCTTGTAACCGATCAAACGAACCTTGCCATTGATATCATCGACGAGTGGTCCACTCACAAAAGCAATCTTTTCGTTTTCTTTGAGAAGATAGCTCACAGCATCAATCGTTGCTTGTTTGTAGTCGATATTCACACTTGGAAGTTGGTGTTCGACATCCACAGTACCGGCAAGAACAACCGGTGTCCGTGAACGAGAAAACTCTGAACGAATCTTTTCAGTCAAGTGATAGCCCATAAAGATAATCCCATCGACTTGTTTTGAAAAGAGAGTGTTAACCACTGAAACTTCCTTTTCATCATCCTCATCACTATTTGCAAGGACAATGTTATACTTGTACATTTCAGCAATGTCGTCAATCCCCTTAGCAAGTGTTGAGAAATAACCATTGGTAATGTTAGGAATCACAACTCCGACTGTCGTTGTTTTCTTACTAGCTAAACCACGGGCTACCGCATTTGGACGATAGTCCAAGCGATCAATCACTTCTAGGACTTTTTTTCGAGTGTTCTCTTTAACATTCTTGTTGCCATTAACGACACGGCTAACTGTTGCCATTGAAACTCCTGCTTCACGGGCGACGTCATAAATCGTTACTGTATCATCTGTGTTCATTCCGTTTCCTTTCTATAATGAAAATTTCGCTTTCACGCATCTACTTACTCCATTTTATCACTTATTGTAAACACTTTCAAGTATTTTTTAGAGAAACTTTGAAAAAATTTCACAGTTTATTCCCATTTTGAAAAAGCAATTACGATTTCTTGATTTTTAAGACATTTTGCTGTATGATAAGAAAAATAAAAGGGGGATGAAAACATGGCTTTTACA
>CAJZDE010000108.1:0-5451 GCA_915063165.1 uncultured Streptococcus sp. | reverse complement strand
TATGTCTTAGGTTTGCAGGAAGAAGTGCGTCTGAGTCCGGATGCCCGCAGTCACGGGAATTTCTTACACCGTATTGTTGAACGTGCCTTGAAGCTGCCGGCTGAAAATTCCTTTGACCAACGTTTGGAACAAGCTATTGAAGAAACCAGCCAAGAACGGGAATTTGAGGCTATTTATCAGGAAAGTTTGGAAGCCCAGTTTACAAAGGAAGTTCTTCTCGATGTCGCTCGGACCACTGGCCACATCCTACGTCATAATCCAGCTATCGAAACCATCCAAGAGGAGGCAACATTTGGTGGTAAAGATCAGGCCTTTATTCAATTGGATAATGGACGGAGTGTCCATGTGCGAGGCAAGGTTGACCGCATTGACCGTTTGAAAGCTGACGGAGCACTAGGAGTGGTGGACTACAAGTCTAGTCTGACCCAGTTCCAGTTTCCTCATTTCTTCAATGGGCTTAATTCCCAATTGCCAACCTATCTTGCTGCCCTAAAAAGAGAAGGGGAACAGAACTTTTTCGGTGCTATGTACTTGGAAATGGCTGAACCTGTCCAATCTCTGTTGACCGTTAAGAGTTTGACAGGAGCAGTAGTAGAAGCCAGCAAGTCTATGAAATACCAGGGACTCTTTTTAGAGAAAGAAAGCAGTCATTTGGGCGAATTTTACAACAAAAACAAGGCCAACCAGCTGACTGATGAGGAGTTTCAGCTCTTATTGGACTACAATGCCCATCTTTACAAGAAGGCTGCTGAAAAGATTCTAGAAGGCCAGTTCGCCATCAATCCATACACAGAGAATGGCAGAAGTATTGCCCCATACGTCCAGCAACACCAAGCCATTACAGGATTTGAAGCCAATTACCACTTGGGTCAAGCTCGTTTCCTAGAGAAGTTAGACTTAGCTGATGGCAAGCGCCTAGTCGGAGAAAAGCTCAAGCAAGCTTGGTTTGAAAAAATGAGAGAGGAGTTGAATCGATGAAGCCCATTTCCTTTTTAATTGAGGAAGAAATTAAAAAATTGCAAGAAGCAGAAGCGAGTTCGAGCAAGGAACAGAAGAAAACTGCCGAGCAAATCCAAGCAATTTATACTGCTGGGCAAAATATCCTAGTCTCAGCGTCTGCTGGTTCAGGGAAAACCTTTGTCATGGCCGAGCGTATTCTGGATCAGTTAGCGCGTGGTGTCGAAATTTCTCAACTCTTTATCTCGACCTTTACCGTCAAGGCTGCTACCGAACTCAAGGAACGCTTGGAGAAGAAAATCAGCCAGCAAATCCAAGAAACCGATGATGTTGATCTCAAACAACACTTGGGACGACAGTTGGCTGATCTGCCAAACGCTGCCATCGGAACCATGGACTCCTTCACACAAAAATTCCTTGGCAAGCATGGCTATCTGATTGATATCGCACCGAACTTCCGTATTTTGCAAAATGAAAGTGAACAGTTAATCCTCAAAAACGAAGTTTTTCATCAGGTGTTTGAAGGGCATTACCAAGGTGAGGATAAAGAGAAATTTAGTCCTTTGGTGAAGAACTTTGCTGGGCGTGGCAAGGATGAACGAGGTCTGCGCCAACAAGTCTACAAAATCTATGACTTTTTACAATCCACCAGCAGTCCCCAAAAATGGCTGAACAAGTCTTTTCTCAAAGGGTTTGAAGAAGCTGACTTTGCAAATGAAAAAGACAAACTAACTGAGCAAATCAAACAGGCGCTTTGGAATTTGGAAAGTTTTTTCCGTTATCATCTGGATAATGATGCCAAGGAGTTTCCCAAAGCTGCCTATTTAGAAGCTGTTCAACAGGTTTTGGATGAAATTAGCTCCTTAAATCAAGAGTCCGATAGCCAGGCTTGTCAAGCAGTGCTTGCGCGTGTTGTCGCCATCTCGAAGGAAAAAAATGGTCGCGCTTTAGCTAACTCTAGTCGTAAAGCTGATTTGAAACCACTGGCTGATGCCTATAATGAGGAGAGAAAATCCCAGTTTGCAAAACTTGGACAACTAGCAGACCAGATAACAATTCTCGACTACCAAGAACGTTATCATGGAGACACTTGGGATCTAGCCAAAACCTTCCAAACCTTTATGAGTGATTTTGTGGAGGCTTATCGTGAACGTAAACGCCAGGAGAATGCCTTTGAATTCGCTGATATCAGCCATTACACCATTGAGATTTTAGAGAATTTCCCACAAGTCCGCAAGGCTTATCAGGAGCGATTCCATGAAGTCATGGTAGATGAGTATCAGGATACCAACCACATTCAAGAACGGATGCTAGAATTGCTGTCGAATGGGCACAATCGCTTTATGGTTGGAGATATCAAGCAGTCTATCTACCGTTTCCGTCAGGCAGATCCGCAGATTTTCAATGAAAAATTTCAACGCTATGCGCATAATCCTAAAGAAGGCAAATTGATTCTCCTCAAGGAAAATTTCCGTAGCAGTTCAGAAGTGCTATCAGCAACCAATGATGTTTTTGGACGCCTTATGGACCAAGAAGTCGGTGAAATTAACTACGACAGCATGCACCAGCTTGTTTTTGCCAATACCAAACTGACTCCCAATCCTGAGAACAAGGCAGAATTTCTCCTCTACGATAAGGACGACAGTGGGCAAGAGGAAGAAGAGAGTCAAGCAGAAACTAAACTAACAGGAGAAATGCGCCTAGTCATCAAGGAAATCCTGAAGCTTCATCAGGAAAAAGGTGTTGCTTTTAAAGAAATCGCACTTTTGACCTCCAGCCGCAGTCGAAATGACCAGATTCTTCTTGCCCTGTCTGAGTACGGAATTCCAGTTAAAACCGACGGTGAGCAAAACAATTATCTCCAATCCCTAGAAGTACAAGTCATGCTGGACACCCTGCGCGTCATTCACAATCCCCTGCAAGACTATGCCTTAGTTGCTCTGATGAAGTCTCCTATGTTTGGTTTTGATGAGGACGAGTTGGCACGCTTATCCCTTCAGAAAGTAGAAGATAAAGTCCAAGAGAATCTCTATGAGAAACTGGTCAATGCTCAAAAACTGGCAACAAGTCAGAAAAACTTGATTCATACAGCTCTAGCTGAAAAACTAAGTCAGTTCATGGATGTTTTGGATTCTTGGCGCTTATATGCCAAAACCCACACTCTCTATGACTTGATTTGGAAGATTTATAATGACCGTTTTTATTATGACTATGTTGGACCCTTGCCAAACGGACCTGCTAGACAGGCTAATCTCTATGCCCTAGCTCTACGAGCTGACCAGTTTGAAAAGAGTAATTTCAAAGGCTTGTCTCGTTTTATTCGTATGATTGACCAAGTCCTAGAAGCCCAGCACGATCTTGCAAGCGTAGCCGTCGCACCGCCTAAAGATGCCGTGGAACTCATGACCATTCACAAGAGCAAAGGATTGGAGTTCCCTTATGTCTTCATCCTAAACATGGATCAGGACTTCAACAAGCAAGACTCAATGTCAGACGTCATTATCAGCCGTCAAAATGGGCTTGGTGTCAAATACATTGCCAAGGTAGAAACAGGAGCAGTGGAAGCACACTATCCTAAAACCATCAAACTCTCCATTCCTAGCCTGACCTATACGCAGAATGAGAAAGAACTGCAACTGGCTAGCTATTCAGAGCAGATGCGTCTGCTGTATGTTGCCATGACACGGGCTGAGAAAAAGCTCTATCTTGTCGGTAAGGGGTCTCGTGAAAAGCTAGAAGCCAAGGAATACCCAGCAGCAAACAACGGAAAATTAGATAGCAATACCAGACTGCAAGCAAGAAATTTCCAAGATTGGATCTGGGCTATCAGTAAAGTTTTTGCCAAGGACAATCTCAACTTTAGCTATCGCTTTGTTGGTGAAGACCAGCTGACCAGAGAAGCTATCGGGGAATTGGAAAACAAGAGCCCTTTACAAGACAGCTCTCAAGCAGACAACCGCCAGTCTGAAACTATCAAAGAAGCTTTGGAAATGCTGAAAGAGGTGGAAGTTTATAATACTCTTCACCGTGCAGCCATTGAGCTTCCTAGCGTTCAAACCCCAAGCCAAATCAAGAAATTCTACGAACCCGTTATGGATATGGAAGGGGTAGAAATTACTAACCAAACTCAATCAACAGAGAAGAAAATCAGCTTTGATTTACCTGATTTTTCAACTAAAGAAAAAGTAACTGGAGCTGAGATTGGTAGTGCCACTCACGAACTCATGCAGAGAATTGACCTCAGTCAGCAACCAACACTTGCTAGCCTGATAGAAACTCTCAAACAAGTTCAGACTAGTCCAGCTGTTAGAGACAAGATCAATCTTTCTAAAATTCTCGCCTTCTTTGAAACACCACTTGGTCAGGAGATTCTTACCAACACTGACCATCTCTACCGCGAGCAACCTTTCTCTATGCTCAAAAAAGATCAAAAGAGTCAGGAAGACTTTGTTGTTCGTGGGATCTTGGATGGCTATCTGCTTTATGAGAATCGTATCGTTCTTTTCGACTACAAGACAGACCGCTACGATGAGCCAAGTCAACTCATAGACCGTTATCGTGGTCAGTTAGCCCTATATGGTGAGGCCTTATCACGAGCTTATTTGATTGAAAACATTGAAAAATATTTGATTTTACTCGGTAAAGATGAGATTCAAGTTGTAAAAGTATAATTTATACTCTTCGAAAATCAAATTCAAACCACGTCAGCTTCACCTTGCCGTACTCAAGTACAGCCTACGGCTAGCTTCCTAGTTTGCTCTTTGATTTTCATTGAGTATTAGAAAGGAGACCTCATGACACTTCCAGTTAGAAAATCCTTGCACGATGCAGTTTTACAAGCTTCAAAAGCTGATACTTGGGATCAAGCAACCAAGGAATGGAATGAAGTTTCCTTGATTTTTAATGGCATTGGCCGTAGTAATTGTGTCTGCGGGAACGCCATAAAATACGCCTACGAACTCTTTAACGGAGTTACAGGCCAACGTCTCTTCCCTATAGGAAGCGACTGTGTTCGCCATTTTCATCGTATTAGCCTCGATCGGCAACTAGAAGAGGAAGAAAAACTACTCAGAAAAGTTGAAAACCTAACCAGAAAGGCTCAGAAAAAGGAAAAAATCAAGGTTAATAAAAGCGACTTTGACGAACGACTTCTAAAATGGTTTTGGGAAAAAGGTGTTTTCAAAGCTAATCGTGGCAATCAATTCGCGCCTGAGAGAGACTATCAGCTCTTCCTAGAGGTCTTTCAGGGCGGAAGTTGGACCAAGGCAGATCCAAAGAAGAAGGCTCGTATGGAAGAAGTGCTGGAAAAGTGTATCAAACCTTTTTTACTTGGTAAGACCGATGACCAACTCTACCTTGTCAAACTAGGCAAGGAGAAAATCGACTACGAGCAGCATTTACGGATTCAGGCAGAGAAAGAACGCAAGAAGAGAGATAAAATCGCCAAGCAATACGCTGACAACCTCATTCTTGCTATGGGGCCTGCAGAACGAG
>CAJZDE010000107.1:0-5477 GCA_915063165.1 uncultured Streptococcus sp. | reverse complement strand
CTAAGCATTTTACTGATAAACCAGTAGATCCCAAAGATGTGCGTACGGCTATCGAAATCGCAACCTTGGCCCCAAGTGCCCACAACAGCCAACCATGGAAGTTTGTGGTGGTTCGTGAGAAAAATGCTGAATTGGCGAAATTAGCTTATGGTTCGAACTTTGAGCAGGTATCAGCAGCACCTGTAACCATTGCCTTGTTTACAGATACAGATCTTGCCAAACGTGCTCGTAAGATTGCCCGAGTTGGAGGTGCTAACAATTTCTCTGAAGAGCAACTTCAATATTTTATGAAGAATCCGCCAGCTGAATTTGCGCGTTACAGTGAACAACAGGTCAGCGACTACCTAGCCCTCAATGCAGGTTTGGTTGCCATGAACTTGGTTCTGGCTTTGACAGACCAGGGAATCGGTTCTAACATTATTCTTGGTTTTGACAAATCAAAAACCAACGAAGTTTTGGACATCGAAGACCGTTTCCGCCCAGAACTCTTGATTACAGTGGGTTATACGGACGAGAAACTGGAACCAAGCTACCGCTTGCCAGTAGATGAAATCATCGAGAAAAGATAGAAGGATGATAATATGACAGCAATTGATTTTACAGCAGAAGTAGAAAAACGCAAAGAAGGCCTCTTGGCTGACTTGTTTAGCCTTTTGGAAATTAACTCTGAACGTGACGATAGCAAGGCTGATGCCCAGCATCCATTTGGACCTGGTCCAGTAAAAGCCTTGGAAAAATTCCTTGAAATCGCAGACCGTGATGGCTATCCAACTAAAAATGTTGATAACTACGCAGGACATTTTGAGTTTGGTGAAGGAGAAGAAGTTCTCGGAATCTTTGCTCACATGGACGTGGTGCCAGCTGGTAGCGGTTGGGACACGGACCCTTATACACCAACTATCAAAGATGGTCGCCTTTATGCGCGTGGTGCTTCAGATGATAAGGGACCTACAACTGCTTGTTACTATGGCTTGAAAATCATCAAAGAATTGGGACTTCCAACTTCTAAGAAAGTTCGTTTCATCGTCGGAACAGACGAAGAATCAGGTTGGGCAGACATGGACTACTACTTTGAACATGTAGGACTTGCGAAACCAGACTTCGGTTTCTCTCCAGACGCTGAATTCCCTATCATCAATGGTGAAAAAGGGAACATCACTGAATACCTCCACTTTGCAGGTGAAAATACAGGTGCAGCCCGTCTTCACAGCATCACAGGTGGTTTGCGTGAAAACATGGTACCTGAATCAGCAACAGCAGTCGTTTCAGGTGACTTGGCTGACTTGCAAGCTAAACTAGATGCCTTTGTTGCAGAACACAAACTCAGAGGAGAAATTCAAAAAGATGCTGGCAAATACAAGGTGACCATCATTGGTAAATCAGCTCATGGTGCTATGCCTGCTTCAGGTGTCAATGGTGCGACCTATCTTGCCCTTTTCCTCAGTCAGTTTGACTTTGCAGGACCTGCCAAAGACTACCTCGACATCGCTGGTAAGATTCTTTTGAACGACCATGAGGGTGAAAATCTCAAGGTTGCTCATGTAGATGAAAAGATGGGTGCCCTTTCTATGAATGCCGGTGTCTTCCGCTTTGATGAAACAAGTGCTGACAATACGATTGCTCTTAACTTCCGTTATCCAAAAGGAACAAGTCCAGAACAAATCAAGTCAATCCTTGAAAACTTGCCAGTTGCTTCTGTTAGCCTTTCTGAACACGGTCATACTCCTCACTATGTGCCAATGGAAGATCCACTTGTGCAAACCTTGTTGAATGTCTATGAAAAACAAACTGGTCTTAAAGGTCACGAGCAAGTCATTGGTGGTGGAACCTTTGGTCGCTTGCTGGAACGTGGAGTTGCCTACGGTGCTATGTTCCCAGACTCAATCGATACCATGCACCAAGCCAACGAATTTATCGCCTTGGACGATCTCTTCCGAGCAGCAGCAATCTATGCAGAAGCTATTTATGAATTGATCAAATAAAACGATAGAAGTCTGAGATTGTATGCTTGGACTTCTTTTGGGAGGGAAAACAGATGTCTCAAATTGAAAGAATCAAGCAAGCCATTATGGCGGATCCGCAGAATACCAGCTATACAGAACGTGGAATCGAACCTCTCTTTGCGGCGCCAAAGACAGCTCGCATCAATATTGTCGGTCAAGCGCCTGGTCTAAAAACTCAGGAGGCCGGTCTTTACTGGAAGGATAAAAGTGGGGATCGCTTGCGGGACTGGCTCGGTGTAGATGAAGATACCTTTTACAATTCGGGCTTGTTTGCAGTTCTGCCAATGGATTTTTACTTTCCTGGACATGGCAAGTCAGGCGACCTTCCACCTCGTACAGGTTTCGCAGAAAAATGGCATCCGCAACTCTTGCAAGAGTTGCCCGATATCCAATTAACTCTCTTGATTGGGCAATATGCCCAAGCCTATTATTTACAGGAGAAAGTTAGTGGCAAGGTGACAGAACGGGTAAAACACTTCAAAGACTATCTACCAGAATTTTTCCCTCTGGTGCATCCCTCACCACGAAATCAAATCTGGATGGCTAAAAATCCTTGGTTTGAGTCAGAAGTAGTGCCAGAGTTGAAAAATATAATCCAAAAGATTCTTGGAGAAACAAAATGAAAGAAATTACTTTTAACGATTTTTACCAGCTTTATCAAAATGAGCAACTTTCTCTAGTGGACGTGAGAGAAGCAGAAGAGTTCCAGACACTTCATTTAGAAGGTGCTCAGAACCTACCACTTAGTCAATTAGCTGATATCTATGATCAATTGGACAAGGACCTCTTGCATTATGTCATTTGTAAATCTGGAATGCGTTCAGCGCGTGCTTGTCAGTTTCTAGCTGAACAGGGTTATGACGTTATCAATGTCCAAGGTGGAGTGACGGCCTTTGAAAATCTTTAAACCTCTATAGCGATAGAACCTAGTCTTCCCTTGCTCGATTCCAACTGAGTGAGGGAATTTGTTTTTAGACAATTCTTATTTTTAAAAATATTGAAAACATTCAATGATTAATTTTGGATACTTTTTTCAGAGTCTTAATCATGGTATACTAGGTCAGTATTTTAGAAATATGAAGGAGATTATTATGGCTAAAAAAGGTGCCCTAACAGGCTTGCTCCTGTTTGGAATATTTTTTGGTGCGGGAAACTTGATTTTTCCACCTTCTCTAGGTGCTTTATCTGGAGAACAGTTTCTTCCTGCCATCGCAGGTTTTGTATTTTCGGGTGTCGGGATTGCTGTCCTAACGCTCATCATCGGAACGCTAAACCCTAAAGGATACATTCACGAGATTTCTAAGAAAATCTCACCTTGGTTTGCGACGCTTTATCTTGCAGTCCTCTATCTATCAATTGGTCCCTTCTTTGCCATTCCACGTACAGCCACAACAGCTTACGAAGTTGGGATTAGCCCCCTCTTATCCGAAGCAAACAAAGGTCTAGGATTGATTGTCTTTACTGTGCTTTACTTTGCAGCGGCTTATTTAATCTCGCTCAATCCATCAAAAATCTTGGATCGGATCGGACGTATCTTGACACCAGTCTTTGCTTTGTTGATCGTTATCTTGGTTGTACTAGGTGCCTTCAAATACGGTGGAACAAGTCCTCAAACTGCGTCAGCTGCTTATCAAGCTTCTGCCTTTGGTACAGGTTTCCTAGAAGGTTATAATACCTTGGATGCTCTTGCTTCAGTCGCCTTTAGTGTGATTGCTGTTCAAACCTTGAAACAACTTGGATTCTCCAGTAAGAAAGAGTACATTTCAACTATTTGGGTGGTTGGTATCGTTGTAGCTCTTGCCTTTAGCGCTCTTTATATTGGTTTAGGATTCCTTGGAAATCACTTCCCAGTACCAGCTGAAGTGATGAAGGGTGGAACACCAGGTGTTTATATCTTGTCGCAAGCAACTCAGGAAATCTTTGGTTCAACAGCCCAACTCTTCCTTGCTGTTATGGTAACTGTAACCTGCTTCACAACGACAGTTGGCTTGATTGTGTCGACAGCAGAGTTCTTTAACGGACGTTTCCCACAAATCAGCTACAAGGTCTATGCCACTGCCTTTACCTTGATTGGGTTTGCTATTGCAAATCTTGGTCTTGATGCAATCATTAAGTACTCAGTTCCAGTATTAGTAATCTTGTACCCAATCACCATCGCCATTGTGATGATCGTGATTGTTAATAAGTTTGTCGCCCTATCAAAATCGGGCATGCAGTTAACTATTGGGCTTGTTACTGCTATTGCTCTTGCAAGCGTCCTTGGAAGTTCCTTTAAGATTGAGTTTCTAGAAAATCTGATTAATGCCCTTCCGTTTGCGTCAGCCTCTCTTCCATGGTTAGTGCCAGCTATGATTGGAATCTTGCTTTCATTGGTTCTACCAAACAAACAAGAGAGTGATGTTTTTGAGATGGAATAAAAAAATTCTTGGTCATCGACCAAGAATTTTTTGTATGAGCACGACTCATTAGTTGGTTTGTTCGGTATAACCAGCCTCTTTAAGCTTTTTTTTCGAAGCAGCAAAGCTTACACGGTTTCCAATACCATAATATTCATTCGGCATTGCTTTTTTCAGTTCGTCAAGACTTGCGACAGACATGTCAACCTCGATGTTTTGGATAACTTTTTCGTCTTGAATTTCAACTTTTTGTGTAACCCCTTTGACCCCTTCATAACCTTTATTAGTATCGTCAACAATTTGCTTAATACCATCCGCGGTATTATTAAGTTTCTCAGGGTCAAATACATTATGAGCAGTTTGTTTTACAACATCATCCCCCTTTACAGTATAAGTCAAGGTAGAATGAATTCCAGGTTTGCTATTGTGGACAAATGTGTGGGTTTCTGTCTCATCATTCTTTTCAGATGATTGTTGACTGCTTTGTTTGGTCTCGCTTGACTGAGTTGTTTTGTCTTCTTTGCTACTGCTGCTAGCAGGTGTAGATGCTTTTTTGGAGCATCCGAGCAGGAGGACAAGTGAAGCCACTAGGGCTAGTGAAGTTTTAACATAAGTTTTCATAGAATTTCCTTTCATGATCAAAGTATTTTGTATTATAACATGATTCTACTACAAAATCAACTAGATCTCCCCTCTCATCTGACCTGACATGACAATGAATAGAAACTAGTCTAATGATTAAAGTTTTGTCTCTATCTATTTCAAGGATCTTTTATCGTATGGCTTTATAAGGGTGTGAAGTTTCAAATGCACTTTTTTTGCGATTGGGAGAATCTATTGGACTAATATAATAAAATACCCCAAGAGTTAGAGTTGTGTCTAACTTTTGGGGTGGACCTATACTAGTCTATATGAAATTTTGGGAGATTAGTTCGTCTTTTCTGTGAATCCCATTTTTTCCAGTGCTTTTTTAGAGTTTGAAAAACTGACACGATTGCCGATACCAGAATATTCTTCAGGAAGTGCTTTTCTAAGTTCGCTAATGCTTGCAACTGAGAAATCAACTTCTAGATCTTGA
>CAJZDE010000106.1:0-5479 GCA_915063165.1 uncultured Streptococcus sp. | reverse complement strand
TAACTACTCTGTAGTGTTTAAGTAGATTGTTATGAGAGCTTTTGCTCTCTTTTTTCATCACCTTTTTTTCTGTGATAAAATCTCCAAACTGCTCCTGCTATACTTTTTTAACTTAAAAAATCTAGCTAATATTTTTCTCTGGGGTTTGGGGGCTTGCAATCAGATTTTTATATCGTTTGTTTTTCTGAACTATGAGGTTTGGGAGGCAAGACGATTTGATTTTAGAATTACTGTGGACACAATATCTGAGTTTGCAAAACCATACAAGATGATAGATTCTCCTTTACAAGTTTTCCGTGGGTTAACACGGGGTCGGAAATTGTCCGACAATAGATAAAAGTGACGAGATAGTACGACAAAAAGTGTAGAGCTGTTTGCAAAGAGGTTGATTTAACTGCGGATGAGATAGAAATCATTGAAGTAATGATAAAAAATAAGGAATTTGAACATTTTTCACCCTATGCTAGAGATAAACTACTGGAGAACGAGTTTAAAATAACTGCTGAATATTTTTAACCTCCTGACAATCTCAAAATTAGAACAAATTAGCCGTGATGTTCATGGGAGCAAAACTAGTCACAATAACACTGGATAACCAGTGTTTTTTCTTTGACCAAATTTTAAACATTTAATATGATATCTATGGTGTGGTATAATGGACATATAATGTTTAGGAGAAAAAGATGAAAAAAGGCTTATTAATCGGCTGTTTATCCATAGTTATACTATTTGCAATGTTCATAGTACTTAGTCCTATTATTGCTATGATGGATATGTGAGGTCTATTTGCCCATGCAAGTCGGAATGAACTTGAGCAAGCTGTACATCGCTCTTATGAGAACTATGGTCTTACAGGTCAGTTTGAGTTAGAAAAATATGAAAAAAACTATACAAGTGTAGGAGGATTTGTAATCTATGGTACTTACACTGAAAATATAGATGGTAAAACCTATCAGGCTAATTCTCGTTTTGAATACTATACTCGTCCTTCGGAAAACAAAAAGTATAAAAAGACAGATGTGGAAGTAGATTATGAACAAAACAAAAAAATTTATCACGCTTTTCCAGAATTAGCTTATTTAGGAATTGAGATTAGTCCAGGCACTGGCGAATTTTTAAAAAAATGGATAGTTCAATAACAGATCCTAAAATGACTGCTTTGAAGTACGGAGGGATTGATTTTCAATTTAATAGTAAATCTGGCAACATGTATCTTTATGATGAAATATTAGAGGAAAATCAAAGAAAAGGACAAGCATTACAAGGGATGTATCCTATGGATGCTCAATATCTTTTCCAAAAAGAGATTTTTATACCAATATTTGAATTTCAGTATTTCGTTCCAAAAGAAAAAAGAGATCTCTTGTATGATGACTATCTAAAAGAGCTTGAAAGGCTCATGAAGGAGTTTTTTGCCAATCAACCCCTACCAAGAGGTCTTTATGCTGTAAAGATTGCGAAATATAGAGAGGATAAACTTGTCAATGATAGTGGTGTATACTATGTGAGGATTGAAAATCGTCAAGTTGTAAAGATGTTGCAAAAATTAGAGTAGGAGTCGCTAGGGCTAGGTCAGTCTAACAATATTTTTACTAAGAAGAGAAGGGAAGTTTTGTAATGATCAGTTTAGAGCTGTTGTCTGAGGAAAATAGTCTAGACGTTTATTCTTTTGAAAAAGAAAATCGGGAGTATTTTGAACGAAATCTACCTCCTAGACCAGCCAACTATTTTGATTTAGAAGGTTTTAAAGAAATCACGAGGGAATTGTTAACGGAACAAAGGAATCGGGATGTCTACATGCATCTTATCAGAGATTCGCAAGGCATGATGGTCGGCAGAATCAATTTAAGTGTTTTAGAGAATGATCGAACAACAGCAGAGCTTGGGTATAGGATTGGGGAAAATGTTAGCAACTTAGGTTATGCTAGCGAAGCGGTTAAGCTCGTTTTAGACAAGGCCTTTACGACTTATGGTTTAAATAAAATCATTGCAGGAACGGCAACGGGTAATCTAGCCTCTCAGAGGGTGCTTATAAAAAATGGTTTCACCTTTAGTAGGATGATAGAAAATGACTTACACATTCATAATGAGTGGGTTCATACAGCAGTATTTGAGATAAGGAGGCCATAATATTATTATTTCCAGTCTACTGACAAGGTTAATGGAGTTATAATCTGTCCAGACATTCAAGAATATTTTCTTGGATGTTTTTTTGTTCAGAATCTCCAGGTATGTCTGTTAAAATTTGATTTTCCCAGTGGACAATCGTCCACTTTTTTTATATAATAAAACTAAACCGAATTGGTTGAGTTTTAGAGATGTAAGCTCAACCATCGATTTGTCTTTCTAAGAGAGATATTCTCAATAAAGTATCACACTAGGGGGTGAAGTGTGTATCAGCCAGAAAAACTCAAGGCTCGGAGAAAAGAGTTGAAATTGACACAGAAGGAAATTGCAGAGGAGTTGGGGATTAGTTTTCAGGCTTACTCGGCTTGGGAACGTGGAATTAAGGAACCATCCAAGGAGAAGGTTGCCCAGCTAGAAAATATTTTAAAGGTGGCAAAGGGATATTTCACTCAGATCGAGATTGTTCGTCTCTACAATAGCCTTTCCAAGCAAGGGAAGGACAAGGTTGTGCTCTATGCTCGCAACCTGGCTCAAGAAGAACAAACACAGAAGGTGACGACCATGCCAGAGCGCCTCTACGAGTACCGTGTCTATGAACGTATGTCAGCAGGGATAGGGGCTTCGGTCTATGATGATCAGAATTTTGATACGGTCTACTTTAACGAGGAGTTGGCCCATGATTTTGCATCTTGGGTATCTGGGGACTCTATGGAACCTAAATATCAAAATGGTTCGGTGGCTCTGATTCGAGAGACGGGATTTGACTATGACGGGGCGGTTTATGCAGTGGTTTGTAACAACCAGACCTATATCAAACGGGTTTATCGGGAGGAAGATGGTTTGCGTCTGGTTTCTATCAATCCTAAATACAAGGACATTTTCATCTCCTATGAGGAAGATCCTCGGATTGTGGGGATTATCGTTGGGAATTTTGTGCCGATGGAGGGTTAGCCTATGGGCTACTTTGATTATTCCAGAGAGCCCAAAAGTGATATTGCCTTTGTCGATATGAAATCTTTCTATGCCAGTGTCGAGTGTGTAAAAAGGGGCTTGCATCCGCTGAAGACCTCGCTTTGTGTCATGAGTCGCGCGGATAATTCGACTGGCCTTATCCTAGCTTCCTCTCCTATGTTTAAGAAGATTTTTGGCAAGTCCAATGTTGGCCGGGCCTATGATCTGCCTTTTGATATCAAAACGCGCAAATTTTCCTATTACAATGCTCGAAAGCAAGGCTTGCCTACTGACTCAGACTATGTTCGCTACATCGAAGATTGGGCCCAAGTGACCTTGATTGTGCCACCTAGGATGGATGAGTACATAGCGGTCAATATGGAAATCCAGCGAATCTTTCAAAACTATGGTAGCCCGGAGGATATTTATCCCTACTCTATCGATGAGGGCTTTATCGATCTGACTAGTTCGCTCAACTACTTCATCCCAGACAAGAGTATCTCTCGCAAAGACAAGCTGGATCTGCTTTCTGCTCGTATCCAGGGGGATATTTGGAGGCAGACAGGGATCTACTCTACGGTGGGTATGTCCAATGCCAATCCCTTACTGGCCAAGTTGGCTCTGGATAATGAGGCCAAGCACACTCCGACCATGAGGGCCAACTGGTCTTACCAGGATGTGGAAGAGAAGGTTTGGGCCATTCCCAAGATGACGGACTTTTGGGGGATTGGCAGGCGGATGGAGAAACGCTTGCATGCTCTGGGGATTTTTTCCATCAGAGGATTGGCCACCAGTAATCCAGACCAGCTACAGAAAGCTCTCGGTCAGGCTGGCCTGCGTTTGTGGTTTCATGCTAACGGGATTGATGAGAGCAATGTTCACAGGCCCTATAAAGCCAAGTCTCAGGGATTAGGAAATTCTCAAATCTTGCCGAGAGACTACGTGAAGCTAAGGGATATCGAAATTATTCTTCGAGAAATGGCGGAGCAGGTGGCTATTAGACTGAGAAGGGCGGGCAAGAAAACAACTCTTGTCTCTATCTATGTTGGTTTCTCTAAGCAGGAGGTCAGGCCGTCTATTCACACACAAATGAAGGTCGAACCGACCAATAATACAGCTGTCTTAACGGATTATGTTTTGAAGCTATTTCATAATAAATACACTTCTGGAGCAGTCAGAAGTGTCGGAGTCAACTATTCAGGATTTGTGGACGAGTCCTTTGGATTGATCTCCCTCTTTGATGATGTTGACAAGTTAGAAAAAGAAGAAAGGCTCCAGACGGCCATTGACTCCATTCGGGAACAATTTGGTTTTACCTCCCTCTTAAAGGCCAATGCACTGGAAGAAGCCTCTAGGAGTCTTGCCAGAAGCAAGCTGATTGGGGGGCATTCTGCTGGAGGATTAGATGGACTAAAATGATTGATCGTTCTTATTTACCCTTTCAATCTGCGCGTGACTATCAAGATCCAGGGATGCAGAAGTGGATGGGCTTTTTCCTCTCAGAGCATACTAGTTCACTCGGTGAAGAAAGAAATCGGGTTGCTTTTTCGACGAGTTTGAATCCCGTTAAGAAGTTGATCTTGCTTTCACAGCTTTATGTCGGGCAACTGAAGGGATGCTTTGTGGTCAAGGAAAAGAAACAAAAAACGACTATTGTCGGCAAGGTAAGCGAATTATCACCTCAAACTCTATCTATTAGGACCAATGAGGGCTATAGACTGATAGAGATTGTAGATGTCCTCGAAATTCGACTGTGGGAGGAGGGAGTTTATGACTAGAAAAGAGTTGTATGAAAACAAACTGCAGATGGATTATTTTTCTGATGCCTATATTCGTTTTGAAGAGGATTTTCAAAAATACTCTGCTATGAATGTACCACTGACTTTTTTGATCGATGATATCCTACGCACCATGGCGATGAATCAGAAAAGCTACTTTGTCTTAAACAAGGAAAATGCCAAGGATGGGCGGGAGCATCGCTTTTATTTTAGGGTGGTGACGGAAAAAGAGTGTCCCAGAAATCGAACCTATGCATATGCTGGACTCAAAAATAGTAGTCAGTGACTAGGTGTGGAAGAGGAAAGTCTGATTTAGGAAAGATGGCTTGTGAGCGTCAGAAAATCTCATGGTATTGGAATTCGAAACACCATCTTTTATCTGTGGAGTTCTTGCAGAAACTTATGATGGTAATTCTGATGAGATAAGACAAGGGGCACTCTCTTTTTTGGATGAGCGTTTATTTGAAAACGTGGTTGGATTTGAGAACAGCTATCTTCAATGATCATCTTACTTTATAGAGTCATACCCAAACATCCATGTATATTTGTGGATGTTTTTTAATTTTACAGATAGAAAAAGAGAAGACCAAATGATCTTCTCAACGGGGGAACTGAATAATTAG
>CAJZDE010000105.1:0-5492 GCA_915063165.1 uncultured Streptococcus sp. | reverse complement strand
CGCCAGCCGTTGCCAATACCAAAGCTAAGGGTATGATTGTTGTCGGAAAAACCAACATGGACGAGTTTGCCATGGGTGGTTCAGGTGAGACTTCCCACTTTGGTGCCACTAAAAATGCTTGGGACCACAGCAAGGTTCCCGGTGGTTCATCAAGTGGTTCAGCCGCAGCTGTAGCTTCAGGACAAGTCCGCTTGTCTCTTGGATCTGATACTGGTGGTTCTATCCGCCAACCTGCTGCCTTCAACGGGATCGTTGGTCTCAAGCCAACCTACGGAACAGTTTCACGTTTCGGTCTCATTGCCTTCGGTAGCTCATTAGACCAGATTGGACCTTTTGCACCAACTGTTAAAGAAAATGCCCTCTTGCTCAATGCTATTGCCAGCGAAGATGCTAAAGACTCTACTTCTGCTCCTGTCCGCATTGCCGACTTTACTTCAAAAATTGGTCAAGACATCAAGGGAATGAAAATTGCTTTGCCTAAGGAATACCTTGGTGAAGGGATTGACCCAGAGGTTAAGGAAACCATTCTAAATGCAGCCAAACACTTTGAAAAACTTGGTGCTATCGTCGAAGAAGTCAGCCTTCCTCACTCTAAATACGGTGTTGCCGTTTACTACATCATCGCTTCATCAGAAGCCTCATCAAACTTGCAACGCTTTGACGGTATCCGTTACGGCTACCGCGCAGAGGATGCGACGAATCTTGATGAAATCTATGTAAACAGCCGTAGCCAAGGTTTCGGTGAAGAAGTAAAACGCCGTATCATGCTTGGAACATTTAGCCTTTCATCAGGTTACTATGATGCCTATTACAAGAAGGCTGGACAAGTTCGTACCCTCATCATCCAAGATTTCGAAAAAGTCTTTGCGGATTACGATTTAATCCTAGGACCAACTGCTCCAAGCGTTGCCTATGACTTGGATTCATTCAACCATGACCCAGTTGCCATGTACTTGGCTGACCTCTTGACAATCCCAGTCAACTTGGCAGGTCTTCCAGGGATTTCGATTCCTGCTGGATTTGCTCAAGGTCTACCAGTCGGTCTGCAATTGATTGGTCCTAAGTACTCTGAGGAAACCATTTACCAAGCTGCTGCTGCCTTTGAAGCAACAACGGACTACCACAAACAACAACCCGTGATTTTTGGAGGTGATAACTAATGAACTTTGAAACAGTCATTGGACTTGAAGTCCACGTAGAGCTCAACACCAATTCAAAAATCTTCTCACCTACTTCTGCCCACTTTGGAAATGACCAAAATGCCAATACCAACGTGATTGACTGGTCTTTCCCAGGAGTACTGCCTGTTCTCAATAAAGGTGTTGTCGATGCTGGTATCAAGGCAGCTCTTGCTCTTAACATGGACATTCATAAAAAGATGCACTTTGACCGCAAGAACTACTTCTATCCTGATAATCCAAAAGCCTACCAAATTTCTCAGTTTGATGAACCTATCGGTTATAATGGTTGGATTGAAGTGGAGCTAGAAGACGGTACGACCAAGAAAATCGGTATCGAACGTGCTCACCTAGAAGAAGACGCTGGTAAAAACACCCACGGTACAGATGGCTACTCTTATGTTGACCTCAACCGTCAAGGGGTGCCCTTGATTGAAATCGTATCTGAAGCCGATATGCGTTCACCAGAAGAAGCCTACGCTTACCTGACAGCCCTCAAGGAAGTCATCCAGTACGCTGGTATTTCTGATGTTAAGATGGAAGAAGGTTCTATGCGTGTGGATGCCAACATTTCGCTTCGCCCTTATGGTCAAGAAAAATTCGGTACCAAGACTGAGTTGAAAAACCTCAACTCCTTCTCAAACGTTCGTAAAGGTCTTGAATACGAAGTTCAACGCCAAGCTGAAATCCTTCGCTCAGGTGGTCAAATTCGCCAAGAAACACGCCGTTACGATGAAGCCAACAAAGCAACCATCCTCATGCGTGTCAAAGAAGGTGCTGCAGACTACCGCTACTTCCCAGAACCAGACCTCCCACTCTTTGAAATTTCAGACGAGTGGATTGAGGAAATGCGTACAGAATTGCCAGAGTTTCCAAAAGAACGCCGTGCGCGCTACGTATCTGACCTTGGCTTGTCAGACTACGATGCTAGCCAGTTGACTGCAAACAAAGTCACTTCTGACTTCTTTGAAAAAGCTGTTGCCCTCGGTGGCGATGCCAAACAAGTCTCTAACTGGCTCCAAGGTGAAGTCGCTCAGTTCTTGAACGCCGAAGGTAAAACACTGGAACAAATCGAATTAACACCAGAAAACTTAGTAGAAATGATTGCCATCATCGAAGACGGCACGATCTCTTCTAAGATTGCCAAGAAAGTCTTTGTCCACCTGGCTAAAAATGGCGGTAGCGCGCGTGAATACGTGGAAAAAGCAGGCTTGGTGCAAATCTCTGATCCAGATGTTCTGATTCCGATCATTCACCAAGTCTTTGCGGATAACGAAGCTGCCGTTTCCGACTTCAAGTCAGGCAAACGCAACGCAGACAAGGCCTTCACAGGATTCCTTATGAAAGCAACCAAAGGACAAGCCAACCCACAAGTCGCCCTTAAACTGCTTGCACAGGAATTGGCCAAGTTGAAAGAAAGTGAGTAATTTACTCTTTAAACACTTTTTCTACTTTTAAAACGAGAATGAGACAAGGGGAATGAATGAACAAATTTTTACGATTGCTATTTGTCTTAGTCATCATCGCTATGTTAGGCGCTTCTATACTACAAATTTTCTTTCCATCATACATGGGAAGTCACTCCGGGTACGGAATATCTGCTGGTTGGCAACGAGAAATTGGAATATGGAATTTAGCTGTATTGATTATTATTCTTGCTATCAATATTAAATGCGATTGGTTCTATCTACGAATCACACTTTTTGCTCTCATTATTGGCGGAATTGGAATAGGAACAAATCACTTACTCAATTATATGGAGTATCACTCTCCTGTAAATGCTATCGGTGCTTTTGAAAATTACTTGCTAGCAATAGGATGGATTGTGGGATGGCTCATCGAGCGACATTCCATAAAGAAGCTAAATGCTAGTAAATAACGCCTAGTATATCTTAGATGATTTTTAAAGGTTATTAAATAGTTTAATAATCATTCGAATTCAGAATTCTACCTTTTCAATCATATAGTTAGGAGACACATGAAGAAGTTTTATGCTCTTTTAATGACCTGTTTATTACTTGTTTTTCTATCCGTGCCTCAAATCGTTGATGCGGGTGTCGGACATTCCAGAAGTGGAGGGAGCAGCCGCAGTAGCTCCAGAAGTAGCAGCCGCTCAAGTGGAGGTGGAAGTCGTTCTGGTGGCTCATCCTACCACTACTACCGCTCTGGATACGGCTCATCCGCTGACAGTTCTACTAGCTCTCCCTATCTAGGATTTATGTTCATATTAGTCGGAGGAATCATACTAGTTGTTATCGTCAAATCCTTGCAGAATAAGTCTGGAGATTCGAATTCAACCTACACTAGTAATGATTATCAAACGCTCCATCGTCGAGTTGAACACAACACACTGGCCATTAGTCGTGTGAAATATGGGGATCCAAACTTCGACGCGGAGGCCTTCACATCTTGGGTTAAGGAAGTCTACCTTAAATTGCAGGTTGCCTGGACTGAGAAGAATTGGAACTCTGTCCGCGCTTTGGAAAGTACCAGTCTCTACTCTCAACATAGCACCCAACTCGAAGACCATATTCGAGCTAAAACAACCAATGTTTTAGAGAAAGTTTGTATCGAAAATGTTCGCATCAAGGAGTTCATTGAAAATCCTGACGGAAACGACACCTTAGTGGTGATCCTGTCATCTACCTTGCGGGACTATGTCATTGACGATGAGACTCGCCGTGTCCTTGAAGGAGATCCTAAAAAAGATCTCTTCACCGTGTATCAATTAAACTTTATCCGTCAACACGGTAGCCAAACGCAAGCAGTCAATCCAGACCAAGTTGTGAGCGACCACTGTCCAAACTGTGGCGCCCCATTGAAAATCTCTGCAGTTAGCGAGTGCGACTACTGTGGTGCCAATCTCTCTCGCAGTCCAAACCAATGGGTACTGGATACCTATGATGTTGTGGATGAAGACGAGCTTTATAATTAGGAGGAATTATGGGATTTATACGTGCAGCCTTATCAGCAGGCTTAAATAGTTTTAATGATAGTAAATTCAAGGAAGCCATCGTCCTTCCAGATAGTGTCTCTGGCGATGCTTTGGCCGTTAAGGGACAATTACTCACAAAAGACCCCGATGGACGTTCTCGTCACAGCAATCAAAATACAGGCCTCTTGTCAGATGGCAGTGTGGTTATCGTTCCTCAAGGTTATACCGCTGTTTTGGTAAACAACGGTACCTTCCTTGGTGAAGTTCTCGAAGCTGGTAGCCACGAATGGCAAGCTGGTGATAATGCCTGGCTCCTTGAAAAAGGTGGTTTAAAGGGCACTTGGGAAAACTTTAAAAACCGTTTCTCTTTTGGTGGACAAGTCATCACCCAACAGGAAATTATCTTTATCCGCATGCAACCTATTGCAGGTAATAAGTTCGGCACACAAAATGCGGTCGAATACTTCAGCGAACGTTACCAACAACTGCTTAACATCCGTTTCTATGGCTTGTTTGATGTAAAAATAGCAGATCCAGTCCTCTTCTACGTGAGTTCTGTTAGCCGTCAAATTACTGACGGACAGCCATTTACTCTCCAAGATGTAGCTCAAGGAACGCTCCGTCAAAATATCGCACCGAAAATCGCGATTGCCATTGCCAAATATACCAACGAAAACAAGGTTGATATCTATAGCCTCAATGCCAATCAAGACACCTTTAACGAGCTCGCTAAACAAGAGGTCAACAAGGTTTGGACCGGTCTCTACGGAATTGAAGCAACCCATATCTTGCTTGAAGACCTCAGCTACGATCAAGAAAGTCTTGATATCGTTCGCAAGCTTGATAGTGAACTCGTGGCAATGAAGTACAACACGATTGAAATCGAAGAACGTCGTGCTCGCAACGAAGCGCTTATTGCTGCAGCTGCCAATGAGGGGAATGGCAATGGGATGAACATGTTTATGGGCATGAATCTTGGCCAAACTCTCGGTGGTCAACTAAGCCAACAAGTCCAAAATCAAGCACCTGCTCAAAATGCTGGGCAAGCTACTAGCAAGAATTTTTACATCGAAGTCGATGGAAAATACGTCCTCGTTACTAAAGACGAAGATGGAAATATCGTACCAGTCAACTAATTAAGCTCCTTCTGACATTTGAGTAATGTTGTCTTTTATGGTACAATAAAGAGTAAATTATTTATTAAAGAGGTAAAAACATGATTGAAGCAAGTAAATTAAAGGCTGGTATGACCTTTGAAACAGCTGACGGAAAATTGATCCGCGTTTTGGAAGCTAGCCACCACAAACCAGGTAAGGGAAATACGATTATGCGTATGAAATTGCGTGATGTTCGTACTGGTTCTACATTTGAGACTAGCT
>CAJZDE010000104.1:0-5521 GCA_915063165.1 uncultured Streptococcus sp. | reverse complement strand
TGACCCCAGGTTTTTCAACTTTAGGAGCATTCTCATGAAGCAACCAAGTCTTAGCCCAGTGGGTATCAGTGACTGAAAACTTAGGTGCCTTCTCTTCAAAATCAATTTGCATCGCATAATCTGAACGAAGGGCAAAGGCATCACCTTTCAACTCAGTATAAAGAGACGGTGGTGTTCCTGGGATAGAGTACAATTCCCCTTTATCATCAGCAAGCTGAGGCAAGCTAGACAAGAGACTCCAAGTATATGGATGACGTGGATCGTAGAAGACTTCCTCAACAGTACCGTATTCTACAATTTCACCAGCATACATAACCGCCACCTTATCAGCAATACTTGCTACCACACCAAGGTCATGGGTGATAAAGATAATGGTAAAGTGGTACTCATTTTGCAAGGTTTTAAGCAAATCAATAATTTGCGCTTGAATGGTTACGTCAAGGGCCGTTGTTGGCTCGTCACAGATCAAGATATCTGGACGACAGGCAAGGGCAATCGCAATAACGATACGTTGGCGCATCCCTCCAGAATATTGGAAAGGATACTCTTCAAAACGTTTTTCAGCATCTGGGATTCCGACCTTGTTCATATAGTCGATTGCCATCTCTTTGGCTTCCTTAGCTGTTTTCCCTTGGTGTTTAATGATCACTTCAGTGATTTGGCTACCGATTGTATTGATTGGATCCAAACTTGTCATAGGGTCTTGGAAGATGGTCGCAATTTTAGCACCACGAATCTTCTCCCATTCCTTGTTAGAAGTAAGAGCAGTCAAGTCTTGTCCACGATAGTCGATGCTTCCTTGGGCAATACGTCCATTGTCTTCTAACATCCCTGTAAAGGTTTTTGTTAAAACAGATTTACCAGAACCAGACTCACCTACCAAGGCAAGAACTTCTCCTTCAATCAGGTCTAGAGAAACTCCTCGGATAGCCGTCAGAACTTTGTCACGAACGTCAAATTCCACGACAATATCACGAGCAGTCAAAATTACATTACTTTCTTTTGTCATGTCTACTCCTATCTATGTGTACGTGGATCACTAGCATCCGCTAGGTTTTGACCAACAACGAAAAGAGATAGGGATACCAAGATCAAGGTTGTCAACGGAATCCAGAACAAGTAAGCGTTGGTCGTAACGTTTTGTGAGTAATCTGAGATCAAACGTCCCAAACTTGGCACTGTTACAGGCAATCCCAATCCAAAGAAGGAAAGGAAGGCTTCATAAGAGATGAAACTTGGCAACATCAAGGTCATTGTAGAAACAATAACAGATACCAATTGCGGCATGATGTTTTTAACAATGATTTTAAAGGTTGGTGTTCCAAGTGTTTGAGAAGCAAGGTTGTATTCCAAATCACGGTAACGCATGATTTGGATACGAATCATATAAGCAATCCCAATCCAAGTTGTCACACTCATGGCAAAAATCAAATTCCAGAAACCAGCACCAATTGAGTAAGTCAAGACAATGACAATCAAGAGAGATGGAATGTTTGAAATAATGTTATAAACTTCCATCATGACGCGGTCAACGGATTTTGAAATTCCCCAAATTCCACCAACAATAACCCCGATCACAAGGTTGATAAAAGTGGCAATTACAGAGATAAGAATTGAATTACGCGCACCAAACCAAACCCCATCAAACAAGGATTTACCATTGCTATCTGTACCAAACCAATGTTCAGCATTGGGCTTGATAAAACGAGCAGAGAAGTCATTGACCTTACTTACATCGTTGAAATCAAAATCTGAGAACATTGGGTAAATAAAGCTCATCAAGATAATGGCAACCAAAATCCCCAACATAATGACTGTTGATTTTTTCTTTAGAAATTGTCTAAATACAGAACCCCAGTATGAATAGGCAGGAGCATCAATTGTTTCAGAGGCAAAATCGTCACGTTTTACGAACTGAAATTTTTCTTTATCGATTGTTGACATTATTTGCCTCCTTTCTCTGTCAATTTAATACGTGGGTCAAGCATGGTCATCCAGATATCTCCTACAAAGAGTGAGAAGATAGAAATACACGTGAAGATGAAGACAAGACCAACAACCATTGAGTTGTTTGATGCCTTAACAGAGTCAATCAACATTTTACCCATACCTGGGAAAGCGAAGACTGTTTCTGTCAATGTTGCACCACCAATAACTCCGATTACGGCACCAGGAATACCTGAAACCAATGGAACCATGGCATTTTTAAAGATGTGTTTATTTGAAATTTCTTTTTCAGACAAACCTTTAGCACGAGCAAAACGTACAAAGTCCTGGGATTGCAAGTCAATCATGTAACGACGAATCCAGATAGCTGTACTTGGCGCACCCAACAAACCTAGAATAACTGCTGGTAAGACATAAGAACGCCAATCTCCAGCCCCCAAGATAGGGAATGAGTCAGGCAGACCAATTGATGATCCAATCAAGCGGACGATATAAACCAAGGCAATCGTTGGAAGGGCAAGCAAGAAGGTAAGGGCACCTGTAGAGAAGCTATCAATCCAAGTATTCTTGTGGCGAGCCATGGCAGATCCAAGTGGAATGGCAATCGCATACGAAATAATCAAACCAATCAAACCAGCAACCGCTGAACTTGCAATCATTGATGGGTATTGGTAATTGCTTTCTGTAGCTGTATATGGATCGTCTTTACCATAGTTGGCTACCTCACGCGCGTCTGCTTGACTTGGAGATTTGTAGGTACGAGAGTAAATATCTACAGATGAAGTCTTTTTACCCATAGGGAATTGAACTTCTGATGTCTTAGTTTGTCCCTGACCTTGTGTGATAACTTGAAGCACTGGTGTGTTTGCATAAGTTGGGTAAGAATCTCCTAAGTTAATGTTCACAAAGTTTTGGTGTACAAATGGGAATTGGTTATTGAAATACAAAAGATACTTATGTTTTGTACCTGAACCAACCAATGACCAACCGATAGCAGGGTCATTTTCAAAACGAAGATAACGCTGCAAGTTTGGATTTTCAGGGTCTTGAATCTTATTTGGATGATCAATATCAATCAAGTTGGAATAGAATTTGAAAACACGTTCAAAAATCGGAATTTCACGCGTAGCATAGAATTGACCACTTTCTGAGAACACACCAAGTGTCCAACCATTTCCTAGTTGGTTGATGTATTTTTCGTAGATTGCCTTATTGGTATCATTGGCATCCACTGTTACAGACGAGTCCATTGTGCTCGCTCTTTCTTGCAACTCTTTGGTATCGTAGTACTCGATATAGCCCATCCGTTCATAAACGGTATTTTCATAATTATCCCGCTTGTCCGGTGTCGTTGCAATCTTGTTATAGTTGGTATCCTGCTTGAAAATCAGTTTTCGAGGAACCATCGTATAAATAATTGTGTATGTCAATGTTGTCACCAAGAAAATAGACAACAATGAACGCAATACACGCATAAAAATATATTTCTTCATATCGTTTCCTTTTAAAATCCCAAAAGAACCTTCTCCTCATGGAGAGAAAGTTCTCTTGAGAGTTATTTATTTAACGTGATTAGCCAATTCTTTTTGAACTTTTTCGTTTGATTCTTTTTTCTCTTTGAGCCATTTTTCACGAGCTTGTTCATAGTCAGCTTTTGTTACAACTTTATCTTGTAACTGAATATACTTGAAGTATACGTCTGATCCCTTATCTCCAGATTGACTGTATGATGCAGAGAATGGTACAACACGAGAAATGAATGGTGCAGCACCACTACCTGACATAGCTGGCAAGAAGAGGGAGCTGTCTGTCAACCAAGCTTGAGCAGCCGCGTATTTTTCATAACGAACATTCAAGTCGTTGGTTTCTTTTGCAGCTTCATCAACTAACTTATCGTATTCTTTCAAACCAACTTGTGCAGCTGCTGCATTTGCTGGATCGTCATAACCCATATAAGTTTTTGTTTGCTCGCTGTTAGTTGTTTTCAAGATATCAAGATAAGTTGATGGATCTTCATAGTCTGGGTTCCATCCAACTGCTCCTGAGAGATCCCAATCTTCTGCTGCAGCGTTTGCAGCATAGTATGTGATATTGTTCAACTCATCTTTAGAAATTTGTTGAATATCAATGACTACATTGCCTTCACCAAGTACTGTTTCAACGGATTGTTTGAAGGATTGGATACGTGCGATATAGCTCTTAGCAGTTTGGTCTACTGGGATATCCAAGTGGATAGGGAATTTCACACCTTCTGCTTCCAATGCAGTTTTAGCTTTCGCAAATTCGGCTTTGGCTTTATCGGCGTTGAAAAGTCCATCTTGACCATCTGCAAAGTTTACATTCTTCCACTCATCACCGTAAGCAGCCATCTTATCAGTTACCAAGTCACCGAAAGTTTTTTCGCCTGCTGAGACAAAGTTAGGTTTCACAAAGAGGTTACGAACTGCAAGAGGAGCACCTTCCTTACCATTTACTTGAGCTGAGTAAGAAGTACGGTCAAAGGCAAAGTTCAAGGCCTGACGGAAGTCCTTGTTAAGAAGGGCTTTCTTAGTAGAAGACTTTTCTTCATCAGTTGTCTTAGAAGTGTATTTGTAACTTTGACGGTCAATATTCACACCTAGACCAAAAACGCCAGGTCCTGATGGAGTGTAGAAGATATTTTCCTTGTAAGTCTCTTCTACTTTAGAATAGTTTGAACTTGTTGGGAAGAGACGAGCATAGCTATAGGCTCCACTTGTAAAGTTACGTTCAATTGACTCTTGGTCTGATCCATCATAGAAAGCAAGGGTTACTTTATCAATGTGAACATTATCTTTGTCCCAGTAGTTTTCATTCTTAGCGAACTCAATAGAAGACTTAGCAGTCAAACCTTTCAGTAAGAACGGACCATTGTAAAGCAATGATGTAGGGTCAGTTGCTTTGGCAAAGTCAGCCCCTTTTGATTTTTCAAAATCTTCGTTCAATGGCCAAAAGATTGCGTAGGCCATCTTAGAGTTCCAGTATGGTTCTGGCTGGTTCAAAGTATACTCAAGAGTATAATCATCAACTGCCTTTACACCTACTGAAGAAAAATCTTTATTGTTTCCAGCTGTATAGTCAGCTAGACCTTTTACTGAATCTTCTGCTAGATAAAGTGCTTCAGACTTGTTATCAGCCGCGTGTTTCAAGCCATTTACAAAGTCTTTGGCTTTTACTTCAGCATACTCTTCGCCATCTGATGTCATCCATTTAACACCTTTACGAATCTTGTAGGTATAAGTCAAACCATCTTTTGAAACGGACCAGTCTTCTGCAACTGCAGGAACTAGGTTCCCATACTTGTCGTTTGTGAAAAGACCGTCGATACCATTTGAAGTGGCAACCTTAGTACTTTGTTTCCCTGAAATGAGGTAATCCAACGTTTCTGGGTCAGCTGAATAAACATAGCCATAATTTTTTGGTGCTGTTGAATCAGATGATTTTGAAGAACCGCAAGCAGCTAGTACTCCTGCTGCTAATAAAGCAACTCCTGCTGCAACAAATACTCTACTTTTTTTCATGTTTTTAACTCCTCTTGAAAAATTTAGGCTTATTG
>CAJZDE010000103.1:0-5561 GCA_915063165.1 uncultured Streptococcus sp. | reverse complement strand
CTCAGGAAAAATATGACCGCAGCCTAAAGAAGACTCGGACAGGATTTGGAGCACGACTCAATGCCTTCTTTGCCAATTTCCGTTCTGTCGATGAAGACTTTTTCGAAGAATTGGAAGAACTGCTCATCATGAGTGATGTTGGTGTGCAGGTCGCTTCGAATCTAACTGAAGAACTACGCTATGAAGCCAAATTAGAAAATGCTAAGAAGCCTGATGCACTTCGCCGTGTCATTATCGAGAAATTGGTTGAGCTCTACGAAAAGGATGGCAACTACGATGAACAAATCCATTTCCAAGATGGCTTGACAGTTATGCTCTTTGTTGGTGTTAACGGTGTTGGGAAGACAACTTCTATCGGGAAATTAGCTCATCGCTACAAACAAGCTGGCAAGAAAGTCATGTTGGTTGCGGCAGATACCTTCCGTGCGGGTGCTGTGGCCCAGCTAGCAGAATGGGGCCGTCGTGTGGATGTTCCTGTTGTGACGGGACCTGAAAAGGCTGATCCAGCAAGCGTGGTCTTTGATGGGATGCAACGTGCTGTAGCTGAAGGGATTGATATCCTTATGATTGATACAGCAGGGCGTCTGCAAAACAAGGACAACCTTATGGCTGAGTTGGAAAAGATTGGTCGCATTATCAAACGTGTCGTTCCAGAGGCGCCACATGAAACCTTCTTAGCACTCGATGCTTCAACTGGACAGAACGCTCTGGTACAAGCTAAGGAATTTTCGAAGATAACACCATTGACTGGAATTGTTTTGACAAAAATTGACGGAACTGCCCGAGGTGGTGTTGTTCTGGCTATCCGCGAAGAACTCAATATCCCAGTAAAATTGATTGGTTTCGGTGAAAAAATCGATGATATCGGGGAATTTAACTCAGAAAACTTTATGAAGGGTCTCTTAGAAGGCTTGATTTAATACAAAATAAATATCCTGCAAGTCATCTTGCAGGATATTTTTGCTATTCTAAACGGCCCTCTTCACGATAGGCGATATCTGGTTGCCAGGTCCATTTAGCTCCATACTTTTCAAGTAAGTCAAAGCTAGCTTGTGGCCCCATGCTCCCAGATTTATAATCGTAGAGTGGAGCTCCGTTTTCAGCCCAGAGCTTTTCGATACGGTCAATCAATTTCCACGAAGCACTTACCTCATCCCAGTGGCTAAAGTTGGTAGAGTTGTTATTCAAGACATCGTAGATTAATTTCTCGTATGGGTCTGGTGAGGCTCCAGTAGCAGTAGCATCTGTACGGTAATCCAGAGAGCTTGGTGCCAGGTTGAATTCTTCACCGACTTGTTTCCCATTTAGGCTGAGTGAGAAGCCTTCTGTTGGTTGGATATAGATGGTCAAGATATTTGGTGCTAATGGTTCTCCAAAGATAGAGTCCATTTGCTTAAAGACGATATTGACATGAGTCCCTTTTTCTGTCAGGCGTTTACCAGTACGGAAGAAGAAAGGAACGCCACGGAAGCGATCGCTGTCTACAAAGAAGGCACCAGACGCAAAGGTTTCTGTTGTAGATTCAGGATCGACATTTGGCTCGCTTCGATAGGAAATGTATTTCATACCATCGATTTTACCAGAGCGATATTGACCACGGATAAACTGTTCTTTCAGTTCTTCCTCAGTTGGATGATAGAGGTTTTTAAAGACTTTTATCTTTTCAGCACGAATCTCATCCTTTGTAAAGCTAGCTGGTTTGTCCATGGCTAGAAGAGAGAGGAGTTGGAGTGTATGGTTTTGCACCATATCACGAAGGGCACCAGATTGATCATAGTAGCCACCACGTTCTTCTACACCCAAGCGCTCTGCAAAGGTAATCTGAACATTATCGATGTGTTCGCGATTCCAAACATTCTCAAAAATCATGTTGGCAAAACGAACAGCAAAGATACTCTGAATCATCTCTTTACCTAGGTAATGGTCGATACGGTAGATTTGCTCCTCATCAAAGGCCGCAAGGAGATCTTCATTGAGTTTGCTAGCTGTTTCGTAGTCTGTACCAAATGGTTTCTCAACGATCAAGCGCTCAAAACCTTTACCATCGACAATGTTTTCAGATTTGAGGTGCTTGGCAATGGTTCCAAAGAACTGAGGTGCCATGGACAAGAAGAAGAGTTTATTGTGTTCAGCTTGGTATTTTTCATTGAGCTCAGCTTGTAATTGACGCAAAGCAATGTAATGTTCCGTATCATTCACATCATGGCTTTGATAGTAGAAGTGGCTAGCAAATTCTTGAGCTTGCTCGGTACTATCTGCCAAATCAAGGATGGACTCGACAACTACAGATTCAAAATATTCCTTACTCCAAGGTCTACGAGCTGTTCCGATAACAGCAAAATGCTCAGAGAGATTGCCTGATTTATAGAGTCTGAAAAGGGAAGGGTAGAGTTTGCGTTTAGCTAAATCTCCACTCGCACCGAAAATTGTAACAATAACCTTTGATGACATCTAGCTACCTAATTTCTATATTTTTTCCTAGTTGGACTAGGGATGAGATTTCCTCATTATCATAGTTTTTATTTTATCATAATTTTCAAAAAAATCAAAAATCCAATACGCAATTAAAAAACTGTAAGGAGAACCTTACAGTTTTGTTTTATACATTTAAGACCTTGTCCAAGAACTCTTTTAGACGAGGGTGTTGCGGGTTATCGAAGATTTGATCTGGAGTTCCATCTTCCAGGAATTCACCATCAGCCGTAAAGATAACACGGTTGGCCACCTGACGAGCAAATCCCATCTCATGGGTTACGATAATCATGGTCATGCCTTGTTCCGCCAATTCCTTCATAACATTCAGTACATCTCCGACCATCTCAGGGTCAAGAGCGGAAGTTGGCTCATCAAAGAGCATGATATCAGGGTTCATAGCAAGTCCACGTGCGATGGCTACACGCTGTTTCTGACCACCTGAAAGGCTATCTGGATTGGCATTCGCTTTGTCTGCAAGGCCAACCTTTTCAAGCAACTCCATCCCCAATTTTTCAGCTTCTTCTTTGGTCATCCGTTTGTGTTCAATAGGTGCAAAAGTGATATTTTCTAGGACGGACATGTGTGGGAAGAGGTTGAAGTGTTGGAAGACCATCCCCACGTTTTCCCTCACATGGTCGACATTGGTTGATTTTTCAGTCAAATCATAGCCATTCACTGTGATGTGGCCACTCGTTACCTCCTCGAGAAGGTTAAGGCTACGGAGGAAAGTGGATTTACCAGAACCAGAAGGACCGATGATACAAACAACATCTCCTTCATAGAATTTAGTCGTAATCCCTTTTAAAACTTCGTTTTTTCCATAATACTTATGCAAATCATTTACATCAATTTTTAGTTTTGCCATTAACGAATCCTCTTTTCTAAGCGTTTCGCTAGTCTAGTCAAAAGCGTGATAATTACAAGATAGAAGATAGCAAGGATTGCATACATCTTGAAACTTTGGTAGTTACGGGCGATGATGATCTTACCAGTTTGGAAAAGTTCCACCAAACCGATAGCAGATACAATGGTTGTATCTTTAAGAGCGATAACGAATTGGTTGACAAAGTTTGGCAACATCAATTTAGTCGCTTGTGGCAAGATAATCTTACGCATGGTTTTTCCATAAGAGATACCAAGACTGCGGCTGGCCTCCATTTGCCCAACTGGAACAGCTTGAATCCCACCACGAACGATTTCAGCGATATAAGCAGCTGCATTGAGTGAGAGCGCGATAGTACCAGCTACAAAGTCATTGATTGGACTTTGTTGGCCTGTAATGGACTCGATGAAGTTTGGAATACCCCAGAAGATGAAGGCTGCAAGAATCATCAAGGGAATACCACGGATAACGTCAACGAAAATCTCAGAGATCAGACGAAGAGATTTGTATGGGCTAACGCTAAACATACCGAAGATAATACCGATGACAATGGCAATTGCAAATGAAATAAGCGCAAGAGCAAGAGTGATTCCAAGTCCACTAAGAAGTTGTTTGTAGTTGTTTTGAAGCAAGCCCCAGATAGTTGTTTCGTCAACCGTACTTGTAGAGTCGGTTGAAGTTTCGCTAGCTAAGTACTTGTCAAGAATCTTTTGGAATTCTCCGTTAGCTTTAAGATTCGCAAGTCCATTATTGAACATCTGGATCAATTCTGGGTTTGTTCCTTTTTTAACCGCAAAGGCAGTTTCACCGATTGGAGTTCCAGCGATCGGTGTTTTCAATTTTTGCCCTTGACTGATAGAATATTTGAGAACAGGCTCATCATCCATCACAGCATCAATAGCTCCAGTATTCAGACTGTCATACATTGAAGCGCCATCTGCAAAGGTTTTAATCTTATAACCGTATTTGTTTTGATTCTCAGTAAGGAACGTTTGAGAAGCAGTTCCGTTTTTAACACCGACAGTTTTATCCTTGAGGTCTTCATAAGAAGCAATTGTGCTTGATTCTTTCACACCGAGAATCGTATTTGCTGTGTAGTATGATTCTGAGAAGTCGAAGGTTTCCTTACGAGCATCTGTTACAGACATACCAGCAATGATACCATCTGCTTGTCCTGCTTGAACAGCACTGATGGCTGCGTCAAATCCTGGGTTGGTAATCTCAATTTCAAAACCTTGATCTTTGGCAATGGCCTTGATGAGGTCCATATCAATACCGGTGTATTGATTGCTTGAATTTTGAAAGACGAATGGGGCGAAAGATGAGTCGCTGGCAATAATGTACTTGCTTTTCACAGGAGTAGCTTTTTGTCCAGTAGCAGTAGTTGTTGGGCTTGCCGTAGTTTTAGAAGCCGTCCACTTTTGGATGATTTGCTCCAAGCTACCATCCTTCTTCATTTGTGCTAGGGCTTCATTAAACTCGGTAACCAAGTGTTCATACTTGCTCCCTTTCTTGACACCAAAGGCAAAGCTTCCGACAGCCTCACCATCCATATTGATGCTGAGATCTTGTCCTTGGTTAATCGCATACTCAATAACAGGTTTATCATCCATGATGGCATTTACAGCACCAGCACTTAGACTGTTATTCATCAAATCACCTGTATCAAAGGTTTTGATAGAGAAGCCGTATTTATCTTTGATACTTTCGAGGAAACGTTGAGAGGCAGTTCCGTTCTTAACTCCAACTGTTTTTCCGCTAAGTTCCTCATATTTGGTGATTTTATTTGCCTTTGTGGTAGCAATGACAACTTTTGTATCATAATAGGTATCAGACATGGTAAAGACATTTTCACGTTCTTTTGTTTTTGTCATACCTGCCATAATGGCATCTGCTTGACCTGACTGCACTGCATTTACTGCTGCGTCAAAGCCAGGATAAGACATTTGGATATTCCATCCTTTGATTTCTGCGACTTTATTGATAATATCAACATCAATCCCTTTATAGGTTTGATCTGAATCTTTAAACTCAAAAGGTGCGTAAGCTGTATCAGACACAATCTTAACAGTATCAGCTTTTGCCATACCTAGTGAGAAAATGGGAAATAAAATGAGCAAACATGCTAGTATTTTTTTCTTCATTTTTAGTCTCCTTTTCCGAATATTTTCCCATTATATCAGAAAATGAATGAAAAGGCAAA
>CAJZDE010000102.1:0-5575 GCA_915063165.1 uncultured Streptococcus sp. | reverse complement strand
CTCTATTCGTATTCGGAAAAGGGGAGCAAACTTCATGCGATAAGTCTTTTGTTTATGCTGGTTGTCCTCTTTTGTGCTGGAGTAATCATTTATCAGACATACAGACTGTTAAGCTTGGATAAGGAGTATTTGAGATGCACAGTTGAGGGGTTTTACTACAAACCAAACCCAAAGAAACCCAGTCATTTCTATGCTTGGGCAGATGTAGAGGAATTTTCCTTCTCTCGGATTGGAGGAAAGTATAGGAATTCCTATCGGATTGAAGTTTATTTTAAAAACAAGGAAAATGTGAAATCCCAATCACTTCTAGCTCTACTGAAGAGAAGGTGTTTCCCTTTTCATCCGTCAGCAGATTTGATCATCCCTATCATTCTACTAGATGTAGATTTTCCTGAAAGGGTCTATGAGATCATGAAGTACTATGAAAGAGAATGGTGCATCGAACAAAATTATCAAGCAAGAAAAAAGGCAAAACAAGCTTCGAAAAGCAAATCTTCCAAACCGTCATAGTCTGTCTTTGATTAAAGTAGAATAATCAAAAAGGCCCTATCCACTGGATAGGGTCATTGTTTGTCTTCTTTTTTAGTTTCCTGGTGGAAAATATTTTGCCAAGTCTCATGGCGACGCCAGATACTAGTGTGGACGATGCCATCTAGCTCATAGCAAATGAGCTTGGTTTTCTGACTAATGGAGGTAATCTGAATGTCCTTAATCGCAGCACTAAGTTCTTTTTCAGACTTATAAGCCTCTTTATCCATCTGCTCTCCATCTTGACGGATATAGAGAAAGTCCTCAGCAAGGAGTTCTTCTAGCTGATTTCCTTGGTCAATCAATTGCTCACGCATGAGCAGTTTTTTGTAGACATTGTCTAAAATCTCGTCCTCAGGTATGGGAGCTGGCTCGATATGAACATCGGTATCAAAGACTCCAAAACGCTCTTCTAGCATGGATTCGACCTGGTCTGCAATCTCATGGCTTTCATAGACTGATAGGTCAGGATTCATCTCCAGCGTGATATCAAGGTAGATATTGCTACCGTAGGTACGTCCTCTTTGGGATTTGACCTTACTAATCTTTGGAATCTCCATGATGGCCTTTTGGTAGTCCTCCAGCAGACGGTCGTCAAAACCATCTGAAAGACTAAAGGAAGACTCGATAAAGATATCATAGGCTGTTTTTAAGATAAAGAAGGTGATGATGATAGCGACCAATTTATCCACGATTGGATAATTGAAACTGCTGGCTAGGATAGCAATGGAAGTCCCAAGCGAGGTGACAGCATCGGAAAGATTGTCCTTAGCAGCTGCCTTGAGAGCCTTGGATTTGGATTTCATACTGAGGCGTGTATTATAGAGATAAACAGCAAACATGACCGCTGCTGAAATGATTCCTAGAATCGCTCCCAGAGGATCAATGGGTGTTTGTTCCCGACTGAGGATTTTCTGAATGGTGTCCCGAAGCACATCAAAACCAACATAGAACATGATGATGGAAGTAATCAAGCTAGCCAAATCTTCAATCTTCCAGTGACCAAAGCGATGGTCACGGTCTGCAGGTTGGCGGGCCATCCGAATCCCAATCAAGAGAGCAACATTTCCAATAATATCGGATACGTTGTTGAAACCATCTGCCACCAAACTGGAAGAATGCAGGAGGTGACCAGTTGCTAATTTTGCCGCAGACAAGAGGAGGTAGGTCGAAATGCTGATAATGGCACCACGTTCTGCCAATTTGAGATTTGACATGGATTGATTCATCGGACTTCCTTTCTAGGCATATAGTATTCTACCATTATACTGGTTTTTAGGGTAAAATTCAAATTTAGTCTTGTTTCATCGGATTTTAACCATTGAAAAATTTTCAAATTTTGATATAATAGTACTACTCAAGGGAGTAGCTGGCAGAAACCTGTGATAGTGTCGTCATTCCGAATTGTATACTGAAAAGTATGTTTTCCGGCACTATCTTAAACAGCGAGACTTGTTATGATTAACAGGTCTCTTTTTGTTTGTCATAAAACTAAAAGAGAACTTGTTTTGCACACAATGTCAAGGAGGAGACACATGTTAAAAGAACAAAAACGCCAAGCGTTTTATACTCAAAGTCCCGAAGAGGTCTTGAAGTCAGTTGAAGCAACTGAGCAAGGTCTTTCGTCAAGCGAAGCGCAGAAACGCCTAGCTGAATATGGACGCAATGAACTGGAAGAGGGTGAGAAAAAATCTCTCCTAGTCAAGTTTATCGAGCAATTTAAGGATTTGATGATTATCATCCTAATTGCTGCGGCTATCTTATCAGTCGTAACCTCTGGTGGGGAAGATATCGCAGATGCCATCATTATCCTAGCCGTGGTTATCATCAATGCTGCCTTCGGTGTTTACCAAGAAGGAAAAGCAGAAGAAGCCATCGAAGCCCTCAAATCTATGTCCAGTCCAGCTGCTCGCGTTGTTCGTGATGGACACATGGCAGAGATTGATTCCAAAGAATTGGTACCAGGAGATATCGTTGCCCTTGAAGCTGGTGATGTAGTACCAGCAGACCTACGTTTGCTAGAAGCTAATTCTCTTAAAATCGAAGAAGCAGCCTTGACAGGTGAGTCTGTTCCAGTTGAAAAAGACTTGACAGTCGAGCTCGCTGCAGATGCTGGTATTGGTGACCGTGTCAATATGGCCTTCCAAAACTCAAACGTGACCTACGGTCGTGGTCTTGGTGTTGTTGTCAATACAGGTATGTACACTGAAGTGGGTCATATCGCTGGCATGCTCCAAGATGCGGATGAGACAGACACACCACTCAAACAAAACTTGAACAACCTTTCTAAGGTCTTGACCTATGCAATTTTGGTCATTGCCCTTGTTACTTTCGTTGTTGGTGTCTTCATTCAAGGAAAAAATCCACTTGGTGAGTTGATGACCTCTGTTGCGCTTGCTGTTGCAGCCATCCCAGAAGGACTTCCTGCTATCGTGACCATCGTTCTTGCCCTTGGTACTCAAGTTTTGGCCAAACGAAACTCTATCGTTCGTAAGTTGCCAGCAGTAGAAACACTTGGTTCGACTGAAATCATCGCTTCTGATAAGACTGGTACGCTTACCATGAACAAGATGACCGTCGAAAAGGTCTTCTATGACGCAGTCCTACATGACTCTGCTGATGACATTGAACTTGGCTTGGACATGCCACTACTTCGTTCTGTTGTCTTGGCCAACGATACTAAGATTGATGCTGAAGGAAACTTGATCGGGGATCCAACGGAAACAGCCTTCATCCAGTATGCCTTGGACAAGGGCTACGATGTTAAAGGATTCTTAGAGAAATATCCTCGTGTAGCTGAATTGCCGTTTGACTCAGATCGTAAACTCATGTCGACAGTTCATCCATTGCCAGATGGTAAATTCCTCGTAGCAGTCAAAGGGGCTCCAGATCAACTTTTGAAACGTTGTGTTGCTCGTGATAAAGCTGGAGATGTTGCTCCGATTGATAAGAAAGTCACTGAATTAATCCATACAAACAACTCGGAAATGGCTCACCAAGCTCTGCGTGTCCTTGCAGGAGCTTATAAGATTATCGATAGTATTCCAGAAAATCTTACTTCTGAAGAGCTTGAAAACAACTTGATCTTTACCGGTTTGATTGGGATGATTGACCCTGAACGTGCCGAAGCAGCAGAAGCTGTTCGTGTCGCTAAGGAAGCGGGAATCCGTCCAATAATGATCACTGGTGACCACCAAGATACAGCAGAAGCCATTGCCAAACGTTTGGGAATCATCGATGAAAATGACTCGGAAGACCATGTTTTGACTGGTGCTGAGCTTAACGAACTTTCTGATGAAGAATTTGAAAAAGTCGTTGGTCAATACTCTGTTTATGCGCGTGTATCTCCAGAACACAAGGTTCGTATCGTGAAAGCTTGGCAAAACCAAGGTAAGGTCGTTGCTATGACAGGTGACGGTGTTAATGATGCCCCAGCTCTGAAAACAGCCGATATCGGTATCGGTATGGGGATTACAGGTACAGAAGTATCTAAGGGTGCTTCTGACATGATTCTTGCGGATGATAACTTCGCGACCATTATCGTAGCAGTTGAAGAAGGACGTAAGGTCTTCTCAAACATTCAAAAGACCATCCAGTACCTACTTTCTGCCAATACGGCTGAAGTATTAACCATCTTCTTATCAACCTTGTTTGGTTGGGATGTCTTACAGCCAGTTCATCTCTTGTGGATTAACTTGGTAACCGATACCTTCCCAGCTATCGCTCTTGGTGTTGAACCAGCTGAGCCAGGTGTTATGACCCACAAACCACGTGGACGCAAATCAAGTTTCTTCTCAGGTGGGGTCATGAGTTCCATTATCTATCAAGGTGTACTTCAAGGGGCACTCGTCTTGACTGTTTATGGTCTTGCTCTTGCTTATCCGGTCCATGTAGGAGATAATCACGCCATTCACGCGGATGCCCTCACCATGGCCTTTGCAACGCTTGGTTTGATTCAGCTCTTCCATGCCTACAACGTCAAGTCTGTTTACCAATCCATCTTGACAGTTGGACCATTCAAGTCTAAGACCTTCAACTGGTCTATCTTGGTATCCTTCATTCTCTTGATGGCAACAATCGTTGTAGAACCGCTTGAAGGTATCTTCCACGTAACCAAACTAGACTTGTCACAATGGGGTATTGTTCTAGCTGGAAGCTTCTCAATGATACTTATCGTCGAAATCGTTAAGTTTGTTCAACGTAAACTTGGTCTTGATAAGAATGCGATTTAAAAAGAAAGTCATCTTCGGATGGCTTTTTTTGCATTTGAGGAGAATGGTTAGAAGTTATCCTCTTTTGTGCTATAATAAAGTAAAATAGCAAGGAGCGAAAGAGAATGGAAAAGAAGATTGTCCGAGATGTCTTATTCTTGTCGCAGGTCTCGAAACCTGCAAGTCAGGAATACCTTTATCTGGCTAGAGATTTACAGGATACCCTGCTGGCTAATCGCGAGACCTGTGTCGGTCTGGCAGCAAATATGATTGGGGTGCAGAAGCGCGTGATTATCTTTAATCTTGGCCTAGTTCCCATGGTCATGTTTAACCCCATTCTCCTTTCCTATAAAGGACCTTACGAGACAGAGGAAGGTTGTTTGTCCTTGACTGGGGTGCGACCAACAACTCGTTATGAAACGATTACGGTTTCCTATCGCGATAGTAAGTGGCAGGAGCAGACCATTACGCTAACAGGTTTTCCAGCTCAGATCTGTCAACATGAACTGGATCATTTGGAAGGACGGATTATTTAGGAGGAACTCAGATGAAACGCATACTTTTTGAACTTGTTTTTATCGCAACGACTTGGTATATCTTTTTGCCGCCCTTCAATTTAACTAGCTGGGAATTCATCTTCTTTCTCTGTGGGCATTTGGTGGTGATGGGGATTTTGTTTAGTTTCCGCAAGGATACCAATCTCCTCAAAACTGTTCATGTACGTCATGGCAAGGCTGCCAATGAGCTCAATCTAGAAGGATTCCTTTTTACCAAACTTAGTAGAGGATTGTTTCTGACTGCAGCTATCATCTTTGTCCTTGCTGGTCTGGTAAGCC
>CAJZDE010000101.1:0-5590 GCA_915063165.1 uncultured Streptococcus sp. | reverse complement strand
AAATAACTAACTTTCTTCATTTATTTTTCTGAATTCTTCTGGATTTTCTGATTAGAGGAGATTGTCAATTAACTCATCGACAGCATCTTTTTCAACCTGGGGAGTGATTTCAGTAATCATAATCCCAGCCACTGCTCGCTCAACCAAGCCTTCAACATCCATGCGTTTTTCATACTGCTCTGCATTCTCTATCTTAGGATTGGTCTTAGGACGGTCAGGCGCAAAAATAGTACAGCAGTCCTCAAAAGGCTGGATTGAAATTTCAAAGGTATCTATTTCCTGCGCGATGTCAATGATTTCCAACTTGTCCATGGTAACCACGGGACGAATGATGGGAGTGCTAGTCACAGCGTTGATAGTCTGCATGCTTTCCAAGGTCTGGCTGGCTACTTGACCAAGACTTTCCCCATTGATGATGACTAAACCATTTCGTACCTCACGGATACGGTCGGTAATGCGCATCATAAAACGACGAGTCAAGGTCATGAGGTAGGCTTCTGGCGCCTTAGCCTTGATTTCCTCTTGAATCTCTGTAAAAGGCACCTCGATAAACTGGATATTGCCCCCAAACTTGGTCAATTTCCGAGTCAAATCGTGGGCTTTCTTGAGGGCACCAGGACTTGTGTATGGCGGACTGGCAAAGTGAACCGCCTCAATATCTACACCACGTTTAAGAGCTAGATAACCAGCTACAGGTGAGTCAATCCCTCCTGACAACATGAGCATACCTTTACCAGAACTTCCCACAGGTAATCCTCCTGCTCCACGAAAAGTTTCATAGGAAAGATAGGCAGCCTCTTCACGAATCTCAACCTGAAGATTAATATCTGGATTTTTCATCTGAGCTTGCACGTTTGGAATAGCCTCGAAAACAGCTCCACCAAGAGTTTGATTCAGTTCACGACTATCCAATTCAAAGTTGTGGTCGCTACGCTTGCTAGTGATTTTAAAGGTCATCCCTTCCTTATAGATTTCCTTCATAATCTCTTGGACAGCAGACTTCAGAACGTCCACTGACTTTTCAATCTTATACACAGGAGAAAAATTTTGAATTCCAAAGACTTGTTTGAGCGATTCTGCTACTGCTGTATAATCAGCTCCATTGAGGTAAGCGTGGGCACGGTCACGATCTGCGGTTACCTTAACTTGGGGATAGATGGACAAAACGTCTGAAATATTATTACGAAGTTTATTGATGAAACGCATACGATTTTTGTGCTTGGTTGACAATTCTCCGTAGCGAATCATAATTTCTGAATACTGCATAAATGCTCCTATCTTACTTTTCTAGTTTGATTGTAAATTAATTTTAGCTTGGTCAAAAACTGCTCGACTTGACTCATGTCATTTTCCAAGTCTAGGCTTAGGCGAACAGCTGACTGGGCCTTATCTTTCTCCACTCCCATGGCAATCAAGGTCCCCGCAGGTTTTCCTGCCTTGGACGAACAAGCAGAGGTTGTGGAAATGAAAATATCATAGTCTTCAAAGGCATGAACGATGACTTCACCACGAACACCTTTAATCCCAAAAGTCAGGATATGAGGGGCAAAGTCTTCCTCATCTGAAAAGACAAAAATATCTGGATAATCCAGAAGGGCTTGGCGAATGACTGCCTTCATCTGCCCCGTCTTGCTAGTAAAGACAGCTAACTTTTCCATAGACAAACGGAGGGCCTTGGCTGTTGCTGCGATCCCTGCCACATTTTCAGTTGTCGAACGATAGTCTCCCTCTTGACCGCCACCTGTTAAAAGAGGCATGATCCTCTTACCAGACTTGATATAGACAAATCCAACACCTCTGACACCATGAAACTTATGACTTGAGAAGGTCGCGAAATCCACTCGATCTGTCAGATAGTTTTCAGTTGGAATTTTAGCAAGTGCCTGAACCGCATCAACGTGGAAGGAAATGGTCGGCTTATCTGCCAAAAGTTCTGAGATAGCCTCAATAGGCTGGATAGAGCCAATTTCGTTGTTAACTGCCATGATGGAGACGAGAGTCGTATCAGGACGTATCAAATCTGCTAATGCTTCAACATCCACAAATCCTTTCTCATCAACTGGAGCAAAATCTATTTCAAAACCTTGACTTTTCAGCCAAAGGGCTGACTCCTTGACTGCTGGATGCTCAATAGCTGATACGATGATATGCTTGCCATACTGGGCTTTTTCAAAGGCCACACCCTTGATGACCCAGTTATCCCCTTCTGTTCCACCAGAGGTAAAGAAGATTTCATCACTCTTCTTGCCAATCAAATCTGCAATTTGCTGACGGGAAGCATCTAAAATTCGTGTTGCCTGATCTCCCAAACGATGGAGACTAGACGGATTTCCTACAATTTTTGAAGCGACCTGCATATAAGTCTCAAGAGCTTCAGGATAAGGCTTAGTTGTCGCCGAATTATCAAAGTAGATCATGTTTTCTCACGCTTTCTAAAATCACTCCTTCTATTGTATCACGAAAAGAGACCTGCGACAAGAAAGGGAGGTTTCTCTTTTTTTAAGATTTTTTTAAAGAAATGAGGTATAATAAATCATAATTAAAGGAGAGTATCATGTCTAACTATCGTAGAACTTCAAAACCAAAAACAGAACACATCAAAAAGGGATTTACTGTCTTTCAAAAAACGATTGCTACCATCGGTAGTATCCTTGGCCTAATCACCGCTACTATCACCATCATGAACGCGATGGATAATAACAAGAACAACAAAAAAGAACCGACGACAACCCAAACAACTGTTGTCAAGGAAATTCAAAAAGAATCCCCTCAGGAAAATACTACTCCTAACAGGGACAACACTTCTACTAAAGAAAATACCCCACAAGAAGAAACTTCTCAATCCAATAAAAAAGAGGAGAAAAAGGAAGAACAGAAAACAACAACTCAGAATCCTTCTACACCTTCCTCAACAAAAGAAACTAGCGATAACGGAACACAGTCAAATACGACGAGTTCTGAAACTAAAACGAACCAGTAATCACAAAAATAACTTCTTTCCAAATTTGGAAAGAAGTTATTTTTTTATTGTTGCAATACTTTTCGTGGTTTGGTTCCCTCAGCTGGACCGATGACACCTGCCATTTCGAGTTCTTCCATCAGGCGGGTCGCACGGTTAAATCCAACCGACAAACGACGCTGAATCATCGAAGCGCTAGCTTTCTGGGTTTCGATAACCAAAGCCTTAGCTTCTTCAAAAAGCGGATCGCCACCAGCTTCACCATCAGAAAAATCTCCTTCATTTTCAGGAACATCTCCTGGGTCAAAGCTGTCATCGTAGTCCGCATCTGCCTGAGCCTTGATGAAGTTTACGATGCGTTCAACATCATCATCTGAGATAAAGGATCCTTGTAGACGGACTGGGTGATTTTCATCAATTGGTTTAAAGAGCATATCTCCTCGACCGAGCAGTTTTTCTGCTCCATTTTCATCCAAGATGGTTCTTGAATCTGTACCTGATGAAACTGCAAAAGCCACACGAGATGGGACATTGGCCTTGATAAGACCAGAGATAACATCAACCGATGGACGTTGCGTTGCGAGAATCATGTGAATTCCTGCTGCACGCGCCTTCTGTCCGAGACGAATGATGGCATCTTCCACTTCCTTGCTAGCCACCATCATGAGGTCTGCCAACTCATCTACAATGACAACAATCAAAGGCAGCGGTACTTGTTTGTACTCAGATTGGCTATTAAATTCCTCGATCTTGGCATTGTAACCAGCGATATTTCGTACTCCAACCTTAGCAAAGAGTTCGTAACGATTTTCCATCTCATCCACAACCTTTTGCAGAGCCTTGCTGGCCTTGCGTGGATTTGTCACAACTGGAATCAAGAGGTGAGGAATGTCATTGTAAACAGATAACTCAACCATCTTTGGATCCACCATCATAAACTTGACCTGGTCGGGTCTTGCTTTCATAAGAATGCTAGCGATAATACCATTAACTGCGACTGACTTCCCTGATCCCGTCGAACCTGCAACAAGTAGGTGGGGCATCTTGGAAAGGTCAAAGGTGCGAGCCGTTCCATTGACAGCCTTCCCTAGAGGAATTTCGAGGAGATTTTCTGGTTTAGTCTGAGACTGTTCCCAGAGTTCACGGAAGGAGACGGTTGCAATCTCAGAGTTAGGCACTTCGATTCCGACTAGGGATTTACCAGGGATTGGAGCCTCAATCCGAACATCCTTAGCTGCTAGAGCTAGCGCTAAGTCGTCTGCCAGATTGGAAATGCGGTTAACCCGTACACCAACTGCTGGCTTGACTTCATACTTGGTAACTGATGGCCCAATTTCAGCCCGTTCTACCGTCACCTTGATACCAAAGCTGGCAAAGGTTTCTTCTAGGATTTTGATATTTTCTCGAACAATCTTCTTTTCCTTGGATTGGTCTTTGGGTTTATCTGGCGCAAAGAGTTGCAAGCTTGGTAGCTTGTATTCGAGGGCTTCCTTGGCAGAAAAATCAACCTGTACCTCTTCATCCTCAACGTCTTCTTCCACATCAGGAACGTCAAAATCTGTTTGAGGGAGGATAATCTCCGGTTCAATCCATTCTTCCTCAGGAATTGGTGGGAAATCGTAGTCTGGTACTTCAGATAAGATTTCTCCCGTTTCAGGATCTACAGGAGGAAGCGGCAGCGCATCCTGTTCTTCTTGTTCTCTCTGAATTCTGGCTGCTTCTTCAGCTTCTTGACGAGCCTTCTCTTCTTCTCTCTTGATGAAGCGTTCCTGTTTTCTCTGTTCCTGTTTTTCCATGAAGGATCTGAACTGAGCTCCAATAAAGGCTGCAACATCGTAAATAGACCAAGGACTAACCAAGAGTGCCCCAACTAGAATCAAAAGAACTCCAATAAAGTACGACCCGATATTTGAGAAAAGAAAGGCTATGGGAATATAAAGTCCGACACCAAGCAAGCCTCCACCAGCGAAGCTAGTCACTCGCATACCAGTCAGATCCGTCATAACTTGAGACAAGGTCCCTTTTAAAACTGACTGCTCCAAGCCAAATTTCCATACCAAGTAGGCCTCAAAAATCAAGAGTAAGCCAGCAAAGATACAGAGAAATCCTGACAGAAGTCCCTCTTGCTTGCGGATCCATTTAAAAAGAAAAAGATAGATGAGGAGGCCACCTATGGCCACATAGGCCAAACTTCCAACCACCAGTCGAATGAGATTGTAAAGAGTGACACCTGCTGCACCAAGTTTAAGGGCTGCAATAATCAATAACAAGGCGATTCCTAAGGAAATCAACATCCTCTGGATAGCCTGTTTTCTTTCGAGCTCTGCTTTAGACGGTCTCCGTCTTGTTTTTGTAGTATTCTTGTTTGCCATTCTTTTATTATACCATATTTCAGAAACTTCTAGAGAAATCAAAAAGACTGCCCACTTTTGTGTTCAGTCATTTGAATGTGATAACTATTGCTTTTCTTCTGCTTCATCACTATATTCAATCTGCTTCTTTCTTAATCCATAAAGCTTTAATACAGAATTTTCATGTTTTGATTTATAAGAAATCAACTTCCTTTTCTTTAAGTAGTCAAGAAGTTTTTCGTTAAATTTAGAATACGAAACTTTCGCTTCCTGATTACCA
>CAJZDE010000100.1:0-5592 GCA_915063165.1 uncultured Streptococcus sp. | reverse complement strand
GCTTGTTATGAGGCTCTTAAGGATGCCAAGTATCCTCAAATTCATGTCTTTATCGCTACCAGTCCGATTCACCGCAAGTATAAGCTCAATAAAAGCAAGGAAGAGATTTTAGAAGCTATCAAGGAACATGTTTCTTATGCTCGTTCTAAGTTTGAAATCGTCGAATTCTCTCCTGAAGATGCGACTAGAACAGAGTTGGATTTCCTCTTGCAAGTCGTTCAAACAGCGGTCGATGCAGGTGCATCTTATATCAATATCCCTGACACAGTTGGCTTTACGACTCCAGAAGAGTTTGCACGCATCTTTGACCACTTGACTGAAAATATTAAATCAGATCATAAGGTTGTCTTTGGTGTTCACTGTCACGATGATCTCGGTATGGCAACTGCAAATACTTTGACAGCAATTAAACACGGTGCTGGACGTGTCCAGGGAACTATTAATGGTATCGGTGAACGCGCAGGTAATGTTGCTCTTGAAGAAGTAGCTGTTGCTTTGAAGATTCGTGAGGATTTCTTCCAAGCAACTAGTGATATTGTTTTGGATGAAACAATGAATACGTCTGAAATGGTTTCTCGCTTCTCTGGTATTCCAGTTCCTAAAAACAAGGCTGTCGTTGGTGGCAATGCCTTCTCTCATGAATCGGGTATTCACCAAGATGGAGTCCTTAAAAATCCTCTCACTTATGAGATCATCACACCTGAATTGGTCGGTGTTAAGAGTAATAGCCTTCCACTTGGTAAATTGTCTGGTCGCCATGCCTTTGTTGAAAAACTAAGAGAATTGGCCCTAGATTTTACAGAAGAGGATATCAAACCACTCTTCGCTAAGTTCAAGGCTCTAGCGGACAAGAAACAAGAAATCACGGATGCAGATATTCGAGCTCTGGTAGCTGGAACCATGGTTGAAAATCCAGAAGGCTTCCACTTTGATGATTTACAACTTCAAACCCATGCAGATAATGAGATTGAAGCGCTCGTTAGTCTGACTAATATGGATGGTGAAAAAGTCGAATTTAATGCGACAGGACAAGGTTCCGTTGAAGCGATCTTTAACGCTATCGATAAGTTCTTTAACCAATCTGTCCGCTTGGTGTCCTATACCATCGATGCGGTAACAGATGGAATCGATGCCCAAGCTCGGGTTTTGGTCACTGTTGAAAACAGAGATACCGAAACCATCTTTAACGCAGCAGGTCTCGATTTCGATGTGTTGAAAGCTTCGGCTATTGCTTATATCAATGCCAATACTTTTGTTCAAAAAGAGAATGCAGGTGAGATGGGGCATAGCGTTTCCTACCGAGACATGCCTAGTGTGTAAAGGAGAAGGCTATGACAAAGAAAATAGTAGCACTAGCAGGGGATGGAATCGGTCCAGAAATCATGGAAGCTGGTTTAGCAGTTCTGGAAGTTCTAGCTTCAAAAACAGGTTTTGACTATGAGATAGATAGATGCCCCTTTGGAGGTGCGGGTATTGATGCTGCGGGGCATCCCTTACCTGATGAAACCCTCAAGGCATGTAGAGAAGCAGATGCTATTCTCCTAGCGGCTATCGGTAGTCCCCAGTATGATGGGGCAGCGATTCGCCCTGAACAAGGTTTGCTGGCTCTTCGTAAGGAACTCAATCTCTATGCCAATATTCGCCCTGTTAAGATTTTTGATAGTCTCAAGCATTTGTCACCTCTCAAACCCGAACGAATTGCTGGTGTAGACTTTGTCGTGGTGCGTGAGTTGACAGGTGGGATTTACTTTGGAGACCATATCCTTGAAGAGCGCAAAGCGCGTGATATCAACGACTACAGCTATGAGGAAGTAGAGCGGATCATTCACAAGGCATTTGAAATTGCAAGAAGTCGCAGAAAACTCGTTACCAGTATCGATAAGCAAAATGTTCTAGCGACATCAAAACTCTGGCGGATAGTAGCTGAGGAAGTTGCGCAGGATTTTCCAGATGTGACCTTGGAACACCAGTTGGTGGACTCAGCTGCTATGCTTATTATTACTAATCCTGCCAAGTTTGATGTCATTGTGACGGAGAATCTTTTCGGAGATATCTTATCTGATGAATCAAGCGTTCTATCAGGCACACTTGGCGTCATGCCATCAGCCAGTCATTCTGAAAAGGGGCCAAGTCTTTATGAGCCTATTCACGGTTCAGCGCCTGATATTGCAGGTCAAGGAATTGCCAATCCTATTTCCATGATATTATCTGTTGCTATGATGTTGAGAGATAGTTTTGGACGTCAAGACGATGCAGAGCGTATCGAATGTGCTGTTGAAGCTAGTTTAGCGGCTGGCATTTTAACAAGAGATATAGGAGGACAGGCTTCAACCAAGGAAATGACAGAAGCCATCATTGAAAGATTATGAAGATAAATGAAGGAATCACGCTTGCCCTCTTGATTTGGAATTTGCTGATTTTCTTGATTTATGGCATTGACAAATCCAAGGCAAGAAGAGGTGCTTGGCGCATCCCAGAGAAAATCTTACTCATTTTAGCCTTTACTTGTGGTGGTTTTGGTGCCTGGTTGGCAGGAATCATCTTTCACCACAAGACTAGAAAATGGTATTTTAAAACAGTTTGGTTTCTCGGGATGGTGACCACACTATTAGCCTTATATTTTATTTGGAGGTAATGGATGGCAGGAAAATCGATTTTTGATAAATTATGGGACCGCCATGTCATCACAGGAGAAGAAGGGCAACCCCAACTCATGTATGTGGATCAGCACTATATTCATGAAGTGACTAGTCCCCAAGCTTTTCAAGGATTACGAGATGCAGGCCGCAGATTGAGACGGCCAGACTTGACATTTGGAACCTTTGACCACAATGTACCAACTGTTAATATCTACGATATTCGAGATGTGATTTCTAAGGCCCAAATTGATAAGCTTGCTGAAAATGTTGAGGAGTTTGGGATTGAACATGCTGCCCACGGTTCTGAAAAGCAGGGGATTGTTCACATGGTAGGTCCAGAGACAGGACGGACGCAACCAGGAAAATTCATCGTTTGTGGGGACAGCCACACAGCTACTCACGGAGCTTTCGGAGCTATTGCCTTTGGGATTGGGACCAGTGAAGTCGAGCATGTCTTTGCTACCCAGACCCTCTGGCAAGTTAAACCTAAGAAAATGTTGGTAGAATTCACTGGTGTTCCTCAAAAAGGAGTGTACTCTAAGGATTACATTCTTGCATTAATTGCCAAGTATGGTGTTGCTTGTGGTGTAGGATATGTGGTGGAATATCGTGGACAAGCAATTGATGCACTGACCATGGAAGAGAGAATGACCATCTGCAATATGTCCATCGAGTTTGGTTCTAAGATGGGGATTATGAATCCAGATCAGACGACTTATGACTATCTCAAAGGACGGGAATGCGTTCCCGAAGCTTTCGTGGAGGCGGTTGCTGACTGGAAGACGCTTGTCAGCGATGATGATGCTGTCTATGATAAGGTTATCCGGATGGATGTCTCAGACTTGGCTCCTATGGTGACCTGGGGAACCAATCCTGCTATGGGCGTTGACTTTGACAGTAGTTTTCCAGAAATTAAGGATATGAATGATGAACGAGCTTATCATTACATGAACTTGGAGCCTGGCCAAAAGCCAGCGGATATTGAACTAGGTTATATCTTTATCGGGTCTTGTACCAATGCCCGGCTCAGTGACTTGCAACTGGCTGCGCGATTTGTAAAAGGGAAGAAGATTGCTCCCAACTTAACGGCTATCGTGGTTCCAGGCTCTCGTCCTGTCAAACGAGCTGCTGAGAAGTTGGGCTTGGATAAGGTCTTCTTAGACGCAGGCTTTGAGTGGCGAGACCCAGGTTGCTCAATGTGCCTAGGGATGAATCCTGACAAGGTTCCTGATGGGGTCCACTGTGCCTCAACCAGTAACCGCAACTTTGAAGACAGACAAGGATTTGGTGCTAAAACCCATCTCTGCAGTCCAGCTATGGCAGGGCGTTTCGTAGATGTTCGACAGATGCCAGAAGCCCAGTAAGGAGAGGATATGGAGAAATTTACAGTTTATACGGGAACGACTGTTCCTCTCATGAATGATAACATTGATACTGACCAAATCCTTCCCAAGCAGTTTCTGAAGTTGATTGATAAAAAAGGCTTTGGTAAGTACCTCATGTATGCTTGGCGATATTTGGACGATAAGTATACTGAGGATCCAGACTTTGTCTTTAATAGACCTGAATATCGAAAAGCCAGTATTCTCATCTCGGGGGATAACTTTGGTGCGGGGTCTTCGAGGGAACACGCAGCTTGGGCTCTAGCTGACTATGGTTTTAAGGTCGTGATTGCAGGTTCTTTCGGGGACATTCATTACAATAATGAACTCAATAATGGCATGTTGCCTATTGTTCAGCCCAGAGAGGTTAGAGAGAAACTAGCCCAACTCAAACCGACCGACCAGGTAACTGTAGACTTGGAACAGCAAAAAATCATCTCACCAGTCGATGAATTCACTTTCGAAATCGATAGTGAATGGAAACACAAGCTCTTAAATGGTTTGGATGATATTGGTATTACCTTGCAGTATGAAGATTTGATTGCTGCCTATGAAAAACAACGCCCAGCCTATTGGCAGGATTAGAAAAAATAGAAAAGGAAATAGAACTATGACAAAACACATTCAATGGACGGGAACACTTTCTCAAGAAGGATATGACATTTTAAAAGGTGAGGGCGGATGTATCGTTTGTCCTACTAAAGTCGGTTACATTATCATGACTAGCGATAAGGCAGGTCTTGAACGCAAATTTGAAGCTAAAGAACGTAACCGTAACAAACCAGGTGTTGTACTTTGTGGTAGCATGGATGAGCTTCGCGCTTTAGCACAACTCAACCCAGAAATTGAAGCCTTCTACCAAAAACATTGGGACGAAGACATTCTCCTTGGTTGTATCCTTCCTTGGAAACCAGAAGCTTTTGAAAAACTTAAAGCATATGGGGATGGTCGTGAAGAACTCATGACAGACGTTCGTAGTACTAGCTGTTTTGTCATCAAGTTTGGTAAAGCTGGTGAGCAATTGGCTGCTAAACTTTGGGAAGAAGGTAAAATGGTCTATGCCTCATCTGCTAACCCATCTGGTAAGGGAAACCGCGGTAAGGTGGAAGGTATCGGTCAACGTATCGAAGGAGCAGTGGACCTTGTCATCGAAGCAGACGACTATGTGGCTTCCATCCAACCTAACAAAACGATTGAAACGCGCTACGAGCAAGGTGTGATGGTGTCTATGGTTGATAAAGATGGTAAGCTCATCCCTGAACAAGGAGGAGACCGTTCAATCTCACCGGCACCAGTCGTTATCCGTAAAGGGCTTGACATTGATAAAATCATGATGCACCTGTCAGACACCTTTAACTCATGGGACTACCGTCAGGGAGAGTATTACTAAGATAAAAAAGAAGTCTAGTGTTAAGAGACATTGAAGCTCCTAACGTTGGGCTTTTTTTTAGAAGTTCTTTTCATTTTCCATAGGATATGATATGCTAGATGCAGGATATATATTAATAGAATGTGGTTTCGTTCAAAGTAAAATATCTTACTTTGAACGAAACAAATATAATTTACGTCTA
>CAJZDE010000099.1:0-5597 GCA_915063165.1 uncultured Streptococcus sp. | reverse complement strand
AGCTGATGTGGTGAGATTCCACAACCGACAGTATAGTCTGGATGGGAGAAGACGAGAGGTAGTGAAGCATTCTTGCCGTTTAATCTTTATTTAAGGGCTGAGCCTTATACTAAATAATCATTAGCTGACAAGCCTTTTTTCAGTGGCCTTTCCGGCTTCTCTAATTTTTATAAATTGGAGGAACCTGTGATGACAAATACTCGTAAGTTGGCGATTGTAGCAGTTTTATCTGCTCTATCATTTCTACTCATGCTTTATGAGATTCCCTTGATAACCGAGTTTCTAAAGTTGGATTTTTCAATTATTCCGATTTTACTGGCTTTGCTAGTCTTGGATTTAAAAAGCTCTCTGGCAGTGCTCTTGATTCGCTCTGTCTTAAAGCTAGCTTTGAATAATAATGGTGTAGGTACTCTAATCGGTCTCCCCATGAATATACTAGCGGTAGCAGTCTTTGTTTCTGCTTTTTCTCTCTTGTGGAAAAAAAGGAAGAGCTTGTTTGACTATGTGAAGGCTTCTTTGGTAGCAACGCTTGGTCTAACTGTTACAATGATTGTTCTAAATGTTATTTATGCAGTTCCTCTCTTTGCAAGGTTTGCAGGTTTTGATATTTATAAAACATACGGTCTTTCCAAGTATCTGCTGACCATGATTGTCCCCTTTAACCTATTAGAAGGAGTGATCTGGGCTGCTGTCTTTTGGCTAATTTACAAACTCTTACAGCCCGTCCTAAAACGCTATGAAAAATAAACAATCTTATGTGACAAAGGGCTCTTTTGCCCTTTTACTTTTCGTCATACTAGGATACATGGTCAAGTTTTATCCTGAGCAGCTGACCAGCTTTGACACCCCGATTCAGACCTGGTTGCGGGGAGACTTGCCTGCAGCTTTGACGACTTTTTTCAAATTAGTGACCAGTGTGATTGATCCGATGGGGATTATCATCTGGGTTTCAGCTCTTGTCCTTTTTTTCCTTTACAAAAAATGGAAACTGGAAGCTGCCTTGCTAGCGGGAAATCTGGTCTTACACGGGATTTTGATTAAGCTGATTAAACTCGTCTACCAAAGAAGCCGGCCCAGTATTTCGCATTTGGTCCAAGAGGGTGGTTATTCTTTCCCGAGCGGACATTCCATGGCCACAGCCATTGTTCTTGGCACCTTGATTATTATCGCTCAGCAACGAATTCAAAACCAAAAAATCAAGCGCTTGGTACAAGGTTTGCTCCTAGTCTATATCTTCACTGTTATGGCATCCAGAGTCTATCTGGGCGTGCACTATCCGACAGATGTAATCGGAGGAGCCTTGATGGGCTTTGCCATTCTCAATATCGAATTTCCCTTTTATGACAAGCTGCGTTTTCAGTGGCGTTTCAAAGGAAAGCAGAAATAAATATAGATGCGAAAGGTTGGCTTTGCTGGCCTTTTTGTCTTGATAAAGGGAGTTGGATTGTGTAAGATAGGAGCAAACAAGATTAGGAGGTCAGAATGTCTTATTTAAATCAAGAACTCATCGATGCTGTTTTGGCATTAGTAGATAGCATTCCCTCTGGGCGCGTGGCGACCTATGGCCAGCTTGCCCGTTTGATTGGTCGGCCAAAAAATGCCCGCTTGGTCGGAAAGATACTCAGTCAGACTGAGCTTTATGGCAGCAAGCACCCTTGCCATCGGGTAGTCAATGCAGCAGGGCGCCTCGCACCTGGTTGGGAAGACCAGAGACACTTGCTCTGGGCGGAAGGAGTGGACTTGAAGGCTAATGGTTGTGTGGATTTGAAAGTCTATTTGTGGGAACGGTGATTTCCTTCTTTCTTTGTGAAAGAGGGAATTTTTGTTGTTATAGCCCTTTTTGTGGTAGAATGAAAGGTATGAAATCTTACAATTCTTTGAATGATTATTATCGAAAACTTTTTGGAGAAAAGACTTTCAAAGTTCCTATTGATGCGGGATTTGACTGTCCCAATCGGGATGGAACTGTAGCTCATGGGGGCTGTACCTTTTGTACAGTTTCTGGTTCTGGAGATGCCATTGTAGCACCAGATGCCCCTATCCGTGAGCAATTTTATAAGGAAATCGACTTTATGCACCGCAAATGGCCAGATGTTAAAAAGTATCTGGTTTATTTTCAAAACTTTACCAACACCCATGAAAAGGTGGAAGTCATCCGAGAGCGATATGAGCAGGCTATCAACGAGCCAGGTGTAGTAGGGATCAATATCGGAACGCGCCCAGACTGTCTACCAGACGAAACCATCGAATATTTGGCTGAGTTATCGGAACGCATGCATGTGACGGTAGAATTGGGCTTGCAGACCACTTATGAAGCAACCTCTGACCTGATTAACCGTGCTCATTCCTATGAATTGTATGTTGAAACGGTAAAACGCTTGAGGAAATATCCCAAGATTGAGATTGTTTCCCATTTGATCAATGGTTTGCCCGGTGAGACTCATGAGATGATGGTCGAAAATGTTCGCCGTTGTGTCACCGATAACGATATTCAAGGGATTAAGCTGCACTTGCTTCACCTCATGACCAATACACGGATGCAGCGGGATTACCACGAAGGACGCTTGCAACTGATGAGTCAGGATGAGTATGTTAAGGTCATTTGTGACCAACTGGAAATCATTCCCAAACATATCGTCATCCACCGAATCACAGGAGATGCACCTAGAGATATGCTGATAGGTCCCATGTGGAGCCTCAATAAATGGGAAGTGCTAAATGCTATTGAAACTGAGATGCGACGTCGTGGAAGTGTGCAAGGATGCAAGGCTGTAAAACAGGAGTTTGAAAATGAAAAGACCACTTGAGATGGCACATGATTTTTTGGCTGAAGTCGTGACAAAAGAGGATATCGTAGTGGATGCGACCATGGGCAATGGACACGATACGCTTTTTTTAGCCAAGCTAGCTAAGCAAGTCTATGCCTTTGATATCCAAGAGCAGGCTTTGGAGAAAACCCAAGAGCGTTTAAATGAGGTAGGTTTAGAGAATGTCCAGTTAATCTTGCAAGGTCATGAGACACTTGATCAGTTTGTGACAGAAGCTAAAGCAGGGATTTTTAATCTGGGTTATTTGCCTTCTGCTGACAAATCCGTCATCACCCAACCTCAGACTACTATCGAAGCCTTAGAAAAGCTGTGTCATTTGCTTGTCAAAGGAGGACGGATTGCCATCATGATCTACTATGGTCATGAGGGAGGAGATAGTGAGAGGGATGCTGTATTGGAGTTTGTTAGCCAGTTGAACCAACAAGAGTATACAGCTGCCATTTATCGGACTCTCAACCAAGTTAATAATCCACCGTTTTTAGTTATGATTGAAAAATTAGAAAGGTATAGACATGGATAAGCAATACCTTCGTGAGAAGCTTGAGGCAATGCGCCAAAATTTTGTCGAGTCAACGCATCACGAACGAGCAGTCGGGGTGCTCGACGAAGCACATATGAGCAAAAAAATGCTTAAAATCAAGAAAAAACTAGTGGCTCTTGAAATGGAACGATGCCAGAAAAAAATTGAGCACAAAGACTGTTCTAAGATTGATCAGAAAATCCAAGAGCAAAAGGAGATTTTTGAATCTTGTTGTAAAAAAGATTAAGGAGGAATTGTGTGGAATTACTCATTTACTTGATTCTATTTTTATTTGTCTTAATCATTTCAACTACGACCAATAAACTTCTCCCTTTTTTGCCCCTTCCTCTTGTGCAAATACTTTTGGGGATTGGGATTGGCTTATTTGTTCCCGATGCGGACTTTCATCTCAATACAGAGCTGTTTCTGGCCATGGTTATTGGTCCCTTACTTTTCCGGGAGGCAGAAGAAGCAGATATTACGTCCATTTTGAAGCACTGGCGTATTGTTGTCTTTCTGATCTTTCCTGTGATTTTTATTTCGACCTTAAGCTTGGGGGGCATGGCTCACTTCCTTTGGATGACTCTTCCTTTGGCTGCCTGTTTAGCAGTCGGAGCGGCACTTGGCCCAACAGATTTGGTTGCCTTTGCATCTCTTTCTGAACGTTTTCGTTTTCCCAAACGGGTTTCCAATATCCTAAAAGGGGAAGGGCTCTTAAATGACGCTTCTGGTTTGGTTGCCTTTCAGATGGCTCTTGCTGCTTGGACAACAGGAACGTTTTCTTTCAGCCAAGCTGGAACTTCCCTAGCACTTTCTATACTTGGTGGTTTTGTAGTCGGTTTTGTGACGGCTATGGTCAATCGTTTTTTGCATAGCTTTTTACTGAGTGTGCGAGCGATAGATATAGCCAGTGAACTATTGCTAGAGCTAAGTTTGCCACTCATGACCTTTTTCATCGCAGAAGAGTTTCATGTTTCAGGGATTATCGCCGTAGTAATTGCAGGGATTTTGAAAGCCAATCGCTTTAAGAAAATTACGCTCCTTGAGGCTCAGGTAGACACCGTGACGGAGACCGTCTGGCATACCGTGACCTTTATGCTAAATGGATCAGTCTTTGTTCTCTTGGGAATGGAATTAGAATTGATTGCAGAGCCAATTTTGTCTAATTCTCTCTACAATCCCCTTCTTTTACTGCTTTCAGTTGTCGTTCTGACCTTCTTGCTTTTTACGATCCGCTTTGTCATGATTGCTGGTTTTTACTTTGTGAGGACGCGTCGACTTAAGAAAAAAATTCATAAGTACATGAAAGATATGCTTCTTTTAACCTTCTCTGGTGTCAAAGGGACAGTATCTATCGCGACTATTCTCCTCATACCAAGTCATTTGGAGCAGGAATATCCTTTGTTGCTCTTCTTTGTAGCAGGCGTTACACTGTTGAGCTTTTTAACAGGTTTACTAGTCCTCCCTCACTTATCTGAGGAACAAGAGGAAAGCAAGGACCATTTGATGCATATTGCGATTCTGAATGATGTAGCTGCAGAATTAGAAAAAGAACTAGACCATCACAAGAATAAACTTCCTCTTTATGCAGCTATTGATAATTACCATGGTCGGATTGAAAATCTCATCCTTAGTCTGGAAAATAAGAGAGTCCAAGAGGACTGGGAGTCCCTCAAGCTTCTTATCTTGAGTATTGAGAGTGATGGTTTGGAGCAAGCCTACGAAGAAAATAGAATCAGTGAGCGTGGCTATCGAGTTTACCAACGTTACCTAAAAAACATGGAGCAGAGTATCAATCGGAATTTCGCTTCTAGAGTGACTTATTATTTCCTTGTTTCTTTACGGATACTGCGCTTTCTACTCCATGAAATGTTTACCTTTGGAAAAACTTTTCGTAGTTGGATGAATGAAGAATCTCGTAAACTATTAGCAGTTGACTATGATCAGATTTCAGAGTTGTATTTGGAAAATACAGAGCTGATTATCGAGAGTTTGGAAAACCTAAAAGGGGTTTACAAGAGTTCTCTGATTAGCTTTATGCAAGAGTCTCGTCTACGCGAGACGGCCATTATCGGAAGCGGTGCTTTTGTTGAGCGGGTTATCAATCGCATCAAGCCAAACAATATCGATGAAATGCTGCGAGGCTACTATCTCGAACGTAAGGCAATCTTTGAATACGAAGAAGCTAAACTGATAACAGCCAAGTATGCCAAAAAACTACGCCAAAATGTGAATAATTTAGAGAATTA
>CAJZDE010000098.1:0-5654 GCA_915063165.1 uncultured Streptococcus sp. | reverse complement strand
AGTGGGCAAGAAAAAGACTTGATTGTCAAGGATATTCCTAAAATTGCGGAAGATAGTGAGAGCACATATTATCTAGTCTACCGTATGGATGAGAAAGCCCAGCTGGGTCAGTTGCCCAATACAGGTGGGCAGAATAGCCTTACTAGCGTTTTATCAGGTGGAGTTCTGGCTTCAATTGGTTTCCTTATTTTTGTCGTATCGAAAAAGAAAGGCAAAAAGAAAGCTCTCTTGAATGTGATTTTGATAACAGGGATGGGCAGTGGTTTGGCTTCTTCAGTTCAGGCTATCGAAAATCAACTTTTACTCCAGTATAATCAGGAATACCAATTATCCCAAGGAGATAGTCTGCCTTTGCCACGCACCCTATCGGGTTATACCTATCTAGGCTATATTAAGCAAGACAAGGACGCTAGTCTGCAAGAAACTGCTGCTAGGGATCAGAAACTTGACTATACGGTTCAACCTCATTTTCAGACCAATGTAGGTGGGCAAAAGGTAGGAATTGAGCAGAAAAATCCATCTCCAACAAGCCCTGCTGACAAGCCAATCCCTTCTCAAGATTCATCCGATCTAAAACCGTCTGGTCTTGTTAGTGTGGATCCTCAGGATGAAGTCTTGGCTGGTCGCGTGAATAAACCAGAACTCCTATACAAGGACCAAGAAATTGTAACCAAACTAGGCTTTTCAGAAGTGGTTCAAGAAAATTCAGAACTAACAGAGGGAACCATTCGTGTCAAACAAGAAGGTCGTGCTGGGAAGAAGATTGAACTTGTTCGCATTTTCACTGTTGAAAATCAAGAAATTTCTCGGGAAGTTCTATCAACTAAAGTAGAAGAAGCCTTGCCACGCATAGTAGAGAAAGGGACTAAGGAGGCAGTAGCTGCAAGTGAAGCACCTCAGTCTGCAAGAAAAGGAGAGCCTGAGACTCAGGCTCCATTACCAGAATATACAGGCGAGCAAGCGGGAGCGATTGTAGCTCCTGAAACAACTGAAAAACCAGAATATACAGATACACAATCAGGTGCTATCGTCGAACCAGAGATCCAGTCTTCCCTACCAGAGTATAAAGGTGAGCAAGCAGGAGCTATCGTTGAACCGGAACAAGTCGCTCCTCTTCCAGAATATACTGGCAATACCGAGCAAGTAAAACCGGAAGCTCCGACAGAAAAACCAAAAGAAAAAGACCCAGAGAAGACGCTTGAGCTAAGAAATGTTTCGGATCTGGAGTTGTATAGTCAGACCAATGGTACTTACAAACAACACGTTTCTTTAGACGGTGTTCCAAGTAATCCAGACACTTACTTTATCAAGGTTAAATCCTCGTCATTTAAAGATGTCTATCTACCAGTCGCTTCAATAACAGCTGAAACGAAAGATGGGCAGCCAGTTTATAAAATCATAGCCAAGGCTGAGAAACTCCAGCAAGAGCTAGAAAATAAATATGTTGATAATTTCACCTTCTACTTAGCTAAGAAGGCTACAGAGGAAACGACAACCTTTACTTCCTTTAGCAACCTGGTCAAAGCTATCAACCAGAATCTCTCTGGAACCTATCATTTAGCAGCTAGTTTGAATGCCAACGAAGTGGAACTGGGACCTGATGATAGATCTTACATCAAGGGTAACTTTACTGGTCAGTTGATTGGTGAAAAAGATGGCAAGCAGTATGCTATTTACAACTTGAAAAAGCCTCTGTTTGAAACCTTGAGTGGAGCCATAGTAGAAAAATTGAGTCTGAAAAATGTCTCTATTTCAGGGAAAGATGATATCGGTTCACTGGCTTATGAAGCTCAGAATGGCACAAAGATTAAGCAAGTTCATGTCGATGGTGTTCTCGCCGGTGAACGTGGTATCGGTGGTTTGCTGGCTAAGGCGGATCAATCAAGCATCACAGAGAGCAGTTTCAAGGGAAGAATTATCAACACTTATGAAACGACTGCTGCCTACAATATCGGTGGTCTGGTCGGACATTTTACAGGAAACAAGGCTTTACTTACCAAGTCAAAAGCGACAGTAGCCATTTCATCCAACACAAATAGTTCAGATCAGACTGTGGGGGGTCTTGCAGGTCTAGTAGATCAGGATGCACAGATCCAAGATAGCTATGTTGAAGGCGATATTAACAATGCCAAGCACTTTGGTAGAGTCGCGGGAGTAGCAGGCTATTTGTGGGACCGAACTTCTAATCTAGAAAAGCATGCTGGAAGCTTGACCAATGTTCTCAGCGATGTCAATGTAACCAACGGAAATGCCATTACCGGTTACCACTATAATGGAATGAAGGTGAAGGACACATTCAGCAGCAAGGCAAACAGAGTCTACAATGTCACCTTAGTCAAGGATGAGGTCGTTAACAAGGAATCCTTTGAAGAAAGAGGAACAATGCTAGATGCTTCCCAGATTGAAAGCAAGAAAGCAGCCATCAATCCTCTCACTCTACCAACAGTGGAGCCCCTCTCAACAAGTGGCAAAAAAGACAGTGACTTTTCTAAGGTGGCCCATTATCAAGCTAAACGCGCCTTGGCTTATAAAAACATTGAAAAATTGCTACCTTTCTACAATAAGGCAACCATCGTCAAATATGGAAACCTAGTAAAAGAAAGCAGTAGCTTATATCAAAAAGAACTCTTGTCAGCAGTTATGATGAAGGATAACCAAGTCATCACAGACATTGTTTCAAACAAACAGACTGCAAACAAACTCTTGCTGCACTACAAGGACCATTCATCTGAGAAAATCGATCTCAAGTACCAGGCTGATTTTGCCAAATTAGCAGAATATAGTCTAGGAGATACGGGTCTTCTCTATACGCCAAACCAATTCTTGTATGACCAAAGCTCTATCATCAAGCAAGTCTTACCTGACTTACAAAATGTTGATTACCACTCAGAAGGAATTAGAAAGACACTTGGTATTTCTCCAAACGTCAAGCAGACTGAGCTCTATCTAGAAGACCAGTTCGCCAAAACAAAACAACATCTGGAAGACAGTTTGAAGAAACTCTTGTCAGCAGATGCCGGACTGGCTGGTGACAACCCAGTTACCATAGGCTATCTTGTAGATAAAATCAAGCGCAATAAGGAAGCCTTGCTACTTGGTATGAGCTACTTAGATCGTTGGTACAACTTCAGCTATGGTCAAGTAAACGTCAAAGACCTGGTTCTGTACCATCTGGACTTCTTTGGTAAGGGGAATGCTTCACCACTAGATACTCTGATTGAGTTGGGTAAATCTGGCTTTAACAATCTTCTAGCTAAGAATAATGTCGATACTTATGGTATCAGTCTTGCCAACCAGCATGGAACGACAGATTTGTTTAGTACACTGGAACATTACCGAAAAGTCTTTCTACCAGAGAAAAGCAACAATGACTGGTTTAAATCAGAGACTAAGGCTTACATCGTCGAAGAAAAATCCACTATCGAAGAGGTGAAAGCGAAGCAAGGACTAGCTGGCACCAAGTATTCTATCGGTGTTTATGATCGCATCACGAGTGCCACATGGAAATACCGCAATATGGTCTTGCCTCTCTTAACCTTGCCAGAGAAATCAGTTTTTGTCATCTCGACCATGTCTAGTCTAGGATTTGGAGCTTATGATCGCTACCGCAATAGCGAGCATAAAGCGGGCAAGGCTCTCAATGATTTTGTAGAAGAAAATGCGCGTGAAACAGCCAAACGCCAGCGAGATCACTACGATTATTGGTATCGTATTTTAGATAATGAGGGACGTGAAAAACTCTATCGTACCATCTTGCTTTATGATGCCTATAAGTTTGGTGATGACACAACCTCTGGAAAAGCTACAGTAGAGGCTAAGTTTGATAGTTCCAATCCAGCCATGAAGAACTTCTTTGGACCAGTTGGCAATAAGGTAGTACACAACCAGCATGGAGCCTACGCAACAGGGGATGGTGTTTACTACATGTCTTACCGTATGCTGGACAAGGATGGAGCCATTACTTATACCCATGAAATGACCCATGATTCGGATCAGGATATTTACCTTGGCGGTTATGGTCGTAGAAGTGGCTTGGGCCCAGAGTTCTTTGCAAAAGGCTTATTGCAAGCGCCTGACCAACCGAGTGATGCAACCATTACCATCAACTCTATCTTGAAACACTCAAAATCAGATAGTACAGAGGGCTCCCGTCTGCAAGTCTTGGATCCGACAGAGAGATTCCAAAACGCAACAGATCTTCAGAACTATGTCCACAACATGTTTGATCTTATCTACATGCTGGAATACCTCGAAGGGCAATCAATCGTTAACAAACTAAATGTTTACCAGAAAATGGCGGCTCTCAGAAAAATTGAGAACAAGTATGTGAAAGATCCAGCAGATGGAAATGAGGTTTACGCCACTAACGTAGTCAAAGAATTGACAGAAGCAGAGGCCCAAAACTTGAATAGTTTTGAAAGTTTGATTGACCATAACATCTTATCAGCTCGTGAGTACCAGACTGGCGACTATGAACGAAATGGCTACTATACCATTAAACTCTTTGCCCCAATCTTTTCAGCTCTCAGCAGTGAGAAAGGCACGCAAGGGGACCTTATGGGACGTCGGATCGCTTACGAACTTTTGGCTGCCAAAGGCTTTAAGGATGGAATGGTACCTTATATCTCAAACCAATACGAAGAAGCTGCCAAACAAAAAGGTAAAACTATCAATCTCTATGGTAAAGAACGCGGATTGGTGACCGATAAACTTGTTTTGGACAAGGTGTTTGAAGGCAAGTATGCATCTTGGGCAGATTTCAAGAAAGCCATGTACAAAGAACGTGTGGATCAGTTTAAAAACTTGAAACAAGTGACCTTTAAAGATCCGACAAAACCATGGCCAAACTATACGACAGAGACCATCAATCAAGTGAGTGAATTGCAAGCCCTCATGGATCAAGCTGTTCTCAAAGATGCTGTAAGTCCTCGTTGGAGCAACTATAATCCAGAGTATGATAGTGCCGTTCATAAGTTGAAGAGAGCAATCTTTAAGGCCTATCTTGACCAAACAAACGACTTCAGAACCTCTATTTTTAAGAAATAAGGGTTGGAAAATGAAAAGGGAGGATCGACTGATCTTCTCTTTTTATGTTCGGATGTCTGAAAGCTGGTAGGCGATTTGTTTGTGACGGAGAAGGTCTTTTGTTTCTGGAGCAAATATGGTAGAATGATAGCTACGAGAGAAGGAGGTTTTTATGGAGAGAGATAGATTGGTTCGACTCAATTGGAGACTGGGCATGCTGGCAGGTATAACCTTGCTTTTGGGACCTGTTCTACGATTTTTGCTATCCTATACTGGGGCCATCATCTATAAAGATCCTTCAAAAATGCTGGTTGTCACGGTTGCCTTTTCCCTGCTCCTGACATTTTTTAAGATTTTGATGATTGCATTAGGGACCTTTATGCTAATCTATTTCGAAGAAGACCAACAACTTCGAAAGTTGCCTTCTATTTTATTTATCATTGGTGGCGTGCTGGGATTTCTTTCAGCGACCGAGTGGATAGGAGGATTTCTAATCATTAAAGGCGCTGTTTCTTTTTCTAAATTTTTGAAAGAAGTCCGTGGCCTTGTCTGATAGTCTAGTGAAACAATCCGTTTGAGGGTTGTTTTTTATTTAAAGAATTACCTGGCGAAAGAATATGTTAACAAAA
>CAJZDE010000097.1:0-5679 GCA_915063165.1 uncultured Streptococcus sp. | reverse complement strand
CTAAGACGGGGTCGGACCTAGTTTTGGAAACACTTCGGGGCTTAGGGATTGATACCGTTTTTGGTTATCCTGGTGGTGCAGTCTTACCTTTGTATGATGCGATATACAATTTTAAAGGTATTCGCCACATCTTGGGACGCCATGAGCAAGGTTGTTTGCACGAAGCTGAAGGATATGCCAAATCAACTGGAAAGTTGGGCGTTGCCGTCGTCACGAGTGGGCCGGGAGCAACAAATGCCATTACAGGGATTGCAGATGCCATGAGCGATAGCGTTCCCCTTTTGGTCTTTACAGGTCAGGTTGCGCGAGCTGGAATTGGGAAAGATGCTTTTCAGGAGGCGGACATCGTGGGTATTACCATGCCCATTACCAAGTACAATTACCAAGTCCGTGAGACAGCAGATATTCCTCGTATCATTACGGAAGCTGTTCATATCGCAACGACAGGTCGTCCAGGTCCTGTTGTGATTGACTTGCCCAAGGATGTATCAGCTCTAGAGACAGATTTCATTTATTCACCAGAAGTTAATTTACCAAGTTACCAACCGACGCTTGATCCGAATGACATGCAAATCAAGAAAATCTTGAAGCAATTGTCAAAAGCTAAGAAACCTGTTTTGTTAGCAGGGGGCGGTATCAGCTATGCAGAAGCTTCTAAGGAGCTCAATGAATTTGCTGAACGTTACCAAATTCCAGTAGTCACTAGTCTTTTGGGGCAAGGTACCATTGCAACGAGTCATCCGCTCTTCCTAGGGATGGGAGGCATGCACGGTTCTTTCGCAGCCAACATTGCAATGACTGAAGCGGACTTTATGATTAGTATCGGTTGCCGTTTCGATGACCGCTTAACGGGGAATCCTAAGACCTTTGCTAAAAATGCCAAGGTTGCTCATATCGACATTGACCCAGCTGAGATTGGTAAGATTATCAGTGCAGATATTCCTGTGGTGGGGGATGCTAAGAAAGCCTTGCAGATGCTGTTAGCAGAACCAACTGTTCATAACAATACTGAAAAGTGGATTGAAAAAGTTACCAAGGACAAGAATCGAGTTCGTTCTTATGATAAGAAAGAACGTGTGGTTCAACCTCAGGCTGTTATTGAACGCATCGGTGAGTTGACAAATGGGGATGCCATTGTTGTCACAGACGTAGGGCAACACCAAATGTGGACAGCTCAGTATTATCCTTACCAAAATGAGCGTCAGTTAGTCACTTCAGGTGGTTTGGGTACCATGGGATTCGGAGTTCCTGCAGCTATCGGAGCCAAGATTGCCAATCCAGAAAAAGAAGTCATCCTTTTTGTTGGTGATGGTGGTTTCCAAATGACCAACCAAGAGCTAGCAATCCTAAATATCTACAAGGTACCGATTAAGGTTGTCATGTTGAATAACCACTCACTAGGAATGGTTCGTCAGTGGCAGGAATCCTTCTATGAGGGTAGAACTTCAGAGTCAGTCTTTGATACACTTCCTGACTTCCAGCTGATGGCACAGGCCTACGGCATTAAAAATTATAAATTTGACAATCCAGAGACGATAGAGAAGGATCTAGAAGTCATTCTGGAGGATGTGCCCATGTTTATCGAGGTGGATATTTCTCGTAAGGAACAGGTCTTACCGATGGTACCAGCTGGTAAGAGCAATCATGAGATGTTGGGGGTGAAGTTCCATGCGTAGAATGTTAACGGCTAGATTGCAAAACCGTTCAGGAGTTTTGAATCGTTTTACAGGTGTCCTTTCTCGTCGTCAAGTCAATATTGAGAGTATCTCAGTTGGTGCGACAGAGAACCCCAATGTATCTCGTATCACCATCATTATTGATGTAGCATCTCATGATGAAGTAGAGCAAATCATTAAACAGCTCAATCGTCAAATTGATGTGATTCGCATTCGAGATATCACAGATAAACCACACTTGGAAAGAGAAGTTATCTTGGTAAAAGTATCTGCTCCTGCTGAGAAGCGTGCAGAAATCTTGGCTATTATCCAACCTTTCCGTGCAACGGTAGTAGATGTAGCTCCAAGCTCAATCACCATCCAGATGACGGGAAATGCTGAAAAGAGTGAAGCTTTATTACGAGTGATTCGACCATACGGCATTAAAAATATCGCTCGTACGGGTGCAACTGGATTTACCCGTGACTAATACTCTTTGATTTTCATTGAGTATAAAATCCAGCACAAATTTGTTAAACCAGCCTATAAGGCAATAAAAATAGAAAAGAGAGAAAAACTATGGCAGTTCAAATGGAATACGAAAAAGATGTTAAAGTAGCAGCGCTTGAAGGTAAAAAAATCGCCGTAATCGGTTATGGTTCACAAGGACATGCGCATGCGCAAAACTTGCGTGATTCAGGTCGTGATGTCATCATCGGTGTGCGTCCAGGTAAATCTTTTGACAAAGCAAAAGAAGATGGATTTGACACTTACACAGTAGCAGAAGCAACTAAATTGGCTGACGTTATCATGATCTTGGCACCAGACGAAATTCAACAAGAATTGTACGAAGCAGAAATCGCTCCAAACTTGGAAGCTGGAAATGCTGTTGGATTTGCTCATGGTTTCAATATCCACTTTGAATTTATCAAAGTTCCTGCAGATGTAGATGTCTTCATGTGTGCTCCTAAAGGACCAGGACACTTGGTACGTCGTACTTACGAAGAAGGATTTGGCGTTCCAGCTCTTTACGCAGTTTACCAAGATGCAACAGGAAATGCTAAAAACATTGCTATGGACTGGTGTAAAGGTGTTGGGGCAGCTCGTGTTGGTTTGCTTGAAACAACTTACAAAGAAGAAACTGAAGAAGATTTGTTTGGTGAACAAGCTGTACTTTGTGGTGGTTTGACTGCCCTTATCGAAGCAGGTTTTGAAGTTTTGACAGAAGCAGGCTATGCCCCAGAATTGGCTTACTTTGAAGTTCTTCATGAAATGAAATTGATCGTTGACTTGATCTATGAAGGTGGATTCAAGAAAATGCGTCAATCTATCTCAAACACTGCTGAATACGGTGACTATGTATCAGGTCCACGTGTGATTACTGAGCAAGTGAAAGAAAACATGAAAGCTGTTTTGGCAGATATCCAAAATGGTAAATTTGCAAATGACTTTGTGAATGACTACAAGGCTGGTCGTCCAAAATTAACTGCTTACCGTGAACAAGCAGCTAACCTTGAAATTGAAAAAGTTGGTGCAGAATTGCGTAAAGCAATGCCATTCGTTGGTAAAAACGACGACGACGCATTCAAAATCTACAATTAATTCTTGTAAAGAGAGACAGAAGGCGAGTTGGGGGTACCTAACTCGTTTTTTATCTTGAAAAGTATTTGAGGAGGAGACAATGCTAAGTGCAAAAGATGTAGTGAAAGCCCACAAAGTTTTGAGTGGTGTAGTAGTTGATACACCACTAGAATATGATCATTATTTATCAGAAAAATACCAAGCAAAGATTTATCTCAAAAAGGAGAATGCGCAACGAGTTCGCTCTTTTAAAATTCGTGGAGCCTATTATGCCATTTCTCAACTATCAAAAGAAGAACGTGAACGTGGTGTAGTCTGTGCCTCTGCGGGAAATCACGCTCAAGGTGTCGCCTATACTTGTAATGAGATGAAGATTCCTGCAACGATCTTTATGCCTATTACAACACCGCAACAAAAGATTGGGCAGGTTCGCTTTTTCGGTGGAGAGTTTGTGACAATCAAGTTGGTTGGGGATACCTTTGATGCTTCTGCTAAGGCGGCACAAGAATTTACATTGACAGAAAACCGCACCTTTATCGATCCTTTTGATGATGCGCATGTTCAGGCTGGTCAAGGGACTGTAGCCTATGAAATTCTTGAAGAAGCCCGTAAAGAGTCTATTGATTTTGATACAGTACTTGTACCAGTAGGTGGTGGCGGATTGATTGCCGGTGTTTCTACATATATTAAGGAAACCAACCCGACTATTGAAGTGATCGGGGTAGAAGCTAATGGTGCTCGCTCTATGAAAGCTGCCTTTGAAGCTGGGGGACCAGTTAAACTCAAAGAAATTGATAAGTTCGCTGATGGGATAGCCGTACAGAAGGTTGGACAATTAACCTATGAAGCGACCCGAAAAAATGTTGAAACGCTGATTGGGGTGGACGAGGGATTGATTTCTGAAACCTTGATTGATCTTTATTCCAAACAAGGTATTGTAGCAGAACCAGCCGGAGCTGCCAGTGTTGCAGCCTTGGAAGTTTTATCAGACTATATCAAAGGCAAGACGATTTGTTGTATCATTTCTGGAGGAAATAACGATATCAACCGTATGCCAGAGATGGAAGAACGTGCCTTGATTTACGATGGAATCAAGCATTACTTTGTAGTGAATTTCCCACAACGTCCAGGAGCTCTCCGAGAGTTTGTAAATGACATTTTGGGGCCAAATGATGACATCACTCGTTTTGAATATATCAAACGAGCAAGCAAGGGGACAGGACCTGTCTTGATTGGGGTAGCCCTTGCAAATAAACATGATTATGCTGGATTGATTCATCGAATGGAAAAGTTTGACCCATCTTATATTAATTTGAACGGGAACGAAACGTTGTATAATATGTTAGTTTAAGCTAAAATAAAATTATTATCATATTATTTGCGTAATAATGATGATGGTGCTATAATGAGGGTGACGAAAGGGGGAGATTCCCATGTTTTTACAAATTTTACTTGTTTTATTGTTTTTAGTGGTGATTGCATCAGTGATTATGGTTAGTTCTGTGTATGTGGTTCGACAACAATCTGTCGCTATCATAGAACGCTTTGGTAAATACCAAAAATTGAGCAATAGTGGTATTCATTTACGAGCTCCTTTTGGAATTGATAGGATTGCGGCAAGAGTTCAACTACGCTTGTTGCAAAGTGAGATTGTTGTAGAGACAAAGACGCAAGATAATGTATTTGTAACGATGAATGTGGCAACTCAGTATCGAGTAAATGAAAACAATGTCACAGATGCTTATTATAAATTGATGCGTCCAGAAGCCCAGATTAAATCCTATATTGAAGATGCTTTGCGTTCATCTGTACCAAAGCTAACCCTAGATGAGTTGTTTGAGAAGAAGGATGAAATCGCCTTAGAAGTTCAAAAACAAGTGGCTGAAGAAATGTCTACGTATGGGTATATCATTGTCAAAACGCTGATTACTAAGGTTGAACCTGATGCTGAAGTAAAACAATCAATGAATGAAATTAACGCGGCTCAACGTAAGAGAGTTGCGGCGCAAGAGCTTGCTGAAGCAGATAAGATTAAAATCGTGACCGCAGCAGAAGCAGAAGCAGAAAAAGATCGCCTACATGGTGTAGGGATTGCAGAACAGCGTAAAGCAATTGTTGACGGACTAGCTGATTCTATCCAAGAGTTAAAGGGAGCCAATGTTGAGTTAACTGAAGAACAAATCATGTCTATCCTATTAACGAACCAGTATTTAGATACGTTGAATAATTTTGCAGATAAAGAGGGTAATAATACAATCTTCCTACCAGCAAATCCTAATGGAGTCGAGGACATAAGAACTCATATATTATCGGCTTTAAAAGCCAAATAAAAATATGCAGAATAATATAGTTACGACGTATATATGTTTTTTTATTGACAAATGAAATAAAAACGTATACAATTAAGTATTGTAAAGAATAATTTAGGAGAAGAACATGGCTA
>CAJZDE010000096.1:0-5687 GCA_915063165.1 uncultured Streptococcus sp. | reverse complement strand
TTTAAAAAAGAAAAAGAAAAGTTTACGAAAACTTCTCTTTTAAATATGTATTATTTTTCTGATTTGTACTGCAATTTGCATTTAAATCCAACTAGATCTTCAAGAATCGACGCATCGAAATCCCTGAACCAATTGAACCAATGAAAATTCCGATTATAAATAATAGGACTGTCATCAGAGGGATAAACACATCTGGTGTAATCATTGACAAGTTTTGACCTACCAAGGATTTATTGACCGATTGATAGACCATATTATAAATAAAGAATACAAGGACTGAAGGAATTGCTGCACCGAGCAAGCCAATAAAAGCACCTTCTAGCAAGAATGGACCACGGATATAGCCATTTTTCGCTCCTACAAGACGCATGATCTGAATCTCACGACTACGTGAAATAATGGTGATACGAATGGTATTGGAAATGAGGAAGACTGCGATAAAAATCAAGAGCCCTGCAATAACCAATCCCCAAACACGGATAAAGGAAGCCAATTCAAAAAGTCGTTGAGTGTTGGCTCCACCATCTTGAACCTCTGATACTCCCTCAATTTTCTTAGCTTCTTCAGCTACCGTTTTAACATCACTCGGAGAATTTGTATCGACGATATAGGCATCATAGAGAGGGTTTGCATCCCCTTCAAAGACCTTCCAATCGTCACCCATTGTTTCCGTTAGTTTTTCGTACTGTTCCTCTTTACTTGAGAAGGTAACACTCTTAACAGCAGGCATAGCTTTCAAAGCATCATAGACCTTGTGGTAGTCATTATTGGTAACTGTCTGACCTTCTTTTTCAATCGTTTCACTGTTATCAGCTACATCCTTACGAATGTAAACCATGACCCGAACGTTGTTTTCAATGTCGGTAGCCAGTTTTGCTGTATTAAAAATTACAGATGCAAACAGGGCAACGAGTGTTAAGGTAATCATAACCGAACTCACTGCTGCTACTGTCATCCAGCCATTTCGTTTTAAACTTTTTAATGATTCAAATAAATGGCGAAAAAATCTACTAATCATCGTATCCATATTCTCCTTTAGCTTCGTCACGAACGACACGGCCATTTTCAATGGCAATGACACGGTGGCGCAAGGTATTTACAATCTGGCTATTGTGGGTTGCCATCAAGACAGTAGTACCTTGGAGATTGATGCGTTCCAACAGATTCATAATTTCCCATGAATTATCTGGGTCCAAGTTTCCTGTTGGCTCATCGGCAATCAATACTTTAGGATTGTTGACAATCGCGCGAGCAATCGCAATCCGTTGCTGCTCTCCACCTGAGAGTTCATTAGGGAAAGAGCGAACCTTATGTTTCAAACCAACCAGGTCCAATACTTCCATAACACGTTTTTTGATATTACGACGGCTCTCACCGATTACTTCCATTGCATAGGCAATATTCTCATAAACAGTCTTCTTAGGCAAGAGTTTGTAATCCTGAAAGACTCCCCCGACACTACGACGTAGAAGCGGGACATCTTTCTTCTTAATTTTAACTAAATTAAAGCCTGCAACTGTTAGGCTTCCTTTTTCGATCTTTACTTCTCGGTATAAAGCTCGAATAAAGGTTGACTTACCTGCCCCAGAAGGTCCTACGATATAGGCAAACTCTCCTGGTTCAATGGTAACAGATACACCACGCAGGGCAGTCGTTCCATTGTCATACTTTTTGACAACATCTCTCATTTCAATGATTGACATATGAGTTCCTTTCTATCTTAGCTGATTCGCCACTTGAGGTAGGCATCGATAAAACCATCAAGGTCTCCATCCATCACCTTATCTACCTGAGCAACTTCAAAGCTTGTACGGTGATCTTTTACCATAGTATAAGGCGTGAAAACATATGAACGGATTTGACTTCCCCAAGTGATTTCTTTTTTCTCACCTTTAAGAGAATCAACTTCCGCAGCTTTCTTTTCTTGCTCCATTTGATAGAGCTTAGCCTGCAACATCTTCATGGCACGATCTCTATTTCCATACTGGGTACGATCGACCGTTGATTGGACGACAGTTCCCGTAGGAATGTGTGTCAAACGCACACCTGTTGAAACCTTATTGACATTTTGTCCACCAGCGCCACCTGAACGGAAGGTATCCATTTTGATATCATCTTCACGAATCTCCACTTCGATGGTATCATCCAACTCAGGCATAACCTCTACGGATGTAAATGAAGTATGGCGACGTTTGGCAGAGTCAAATGGCGAAATACGGACCAAACGGTGAACACCCATTTCTGATTTAAGTAGGCCATAAGCATTGGGTCCTTCAAAAGACAAGGTAACAGACTTGATACCTGCTTCATCACCAGCCTGGTAATCCAAGACTTCTACTTTAAAGCCTTTGGCATTCCCATAACGAGTATACATACGAAGCAACATATCGCCCCAATCCTGTGCCTCAGTACCACCAGATCCTGGATGGATTTCCAAAATAGCGTTATTATGGTCATAGGGTTCAGATAAAAGAAGGGTCATCTCGTAGCTGGTCATCATCTTATCCAGTTCTGTCAACTGTTCGACCAGTTCATCATGGACTGACTCGTCTTCTACTAAAAAGTCCAATAAAATCTCAACTTCATCCTGCAACTCTTCCATTTTACGGAAGGTGTTGTAGGTATTTTTTAATTCATTTAATTCTTGCGACGTTTTTTGGGCCGCGATATTATCGTTCCAAAAATCAGGCTCTGTCATCTTGTTTTCCAAGATGGCAATCTCTTCCTCTAAACCTTCGAGGTCAAAGAGCCCCCCTGAAAGAAGCTAATTTTTCACGATTTGCGTCAATCTTTTGACGAATTTCTGAAATGTCCATAAATACCTCTTTTCACATATCATTTAATTATAACATAAATTAAACAGTTTGCCTAATCTCACATTCAGCAGCTTACATTTTATCGGATTTTCCCTAGCTAGGCAAGACAAGCGACTCCTTGTCACCTAATTGTTAGAAAAGTAATATAATGACATGGGGTTGGAAGAATTATTTCAAGACTTCCTAGACTTCATCCATGAATAAACGAAACAGATAATTGCCATAATTTATTAGGTATTCAGATAAAAGGGAGACTCTCCATAGGTGCTTAAGCATTTCCAAGTTTTGAAAAATATGCTAGACTAAAACCATGACAAGAATCGGATTTATGAGCGACCTCCATCTGGACTCCAATCAGTTTGGGGATTTTGAGCACCAAGCTCTTCTCCAGCTTTTAAAAGAGGAAAGGATTGACCACCTACACATTGCTGGAGATTTATCCAACGACCTGACCAAGATTAGTTTGCCCTTTCTTGAAACTTTGAAGCAAGAGATTCCCCTCTCTTTTAATCTGGGAAACCACGATATGCTGGGACTTTCTGAGCAAGAAATTTCAAACTATGATTTTCAGATCCAGCAATTTGGCCAGACCAAGCTCATCAGCTTTTCTGGCTGGTACGACTACAGCTTTGGTCCAGAAAAAAGCAAGGAAGAGCATCTGAGAACCAAGACTAATTTCTGGTTTGACCGCAGATTGGAGCGTCAACTCGACGACCCTAGCATTACAGCTCAGACACTGCAAGAGTTAGAAAAACTGCTGATGACTTTAGATGGTCCCATTATTGTTGCTCTGCATTTTGTCCCCCATCAAGACTTTCTATACGACCATCCCTACTTCCAGCGCTTCAACGCCTTCCTAGGAAGCCAAGCTTTTCATCGGCTCTTTGTCAAATACAGGGTGAAAGAAGTGATTTTTGGTCATCTCCATCACCGCCACCAAAGCCGTGTTATCGAAGGTGTCCGCTACCATATGCGTCCTCTGGGCTATATCCGCGAATGGGAACTGACTCGAAACTTTTTTAATGACTTTCCTCAGTATAAAATTCCCCAGATGTATCGCCTGCACAAGCGTTATAACACTATTAAAGATTTAGCCGAATTTCGAGACTATAAGAAAAAACACCTGGCAGACGAACTGCGAGATGCTTTAACAGTGATTGAAGTTCAGTAATGGAAATGTTGAATAGCAGCTCTCAGCTCATCTGAGAGCTGTTTTTTGCTGTCCAACTGCACATAGACTTCTAATAAGCAGGAGCGAAAATTGGAAAAAGCAATGAAGTCTTGGTTGTTTTCCAATGGAAAACTCTGTGATTGAAGCCACAGTCTAAGTTCATGCTGCGACAGTTTTTTCTTTAAGACAGCTTGATAGAGCACCTGGGATAAGCGCCAATCCTCATCATTTCCGAAACGGACTGAAACTCTTTTAAAAACTTGATGAATGATCTCTAAAACCTCTGGCATCCTAATGGAGGGAAAGTCCGGATGACAGGCCACTTCTGTCAATAAGTCTGCTCCATGAGCGAAGGCATGAACCCAACCGTATTTCCTGGAGTAACCCCTTGTGTCTCTTTCTACTGACAAGTAGGTTAGCCCCTTATCTAGTAAGTATTTTCTTCCTTGCACTGATAAAGCCTGATAATACGAAGAGTTTGGATTACCATCACAGTTTAAGAGATTAGCATAAAGCAAAGCCGTGAAGGAACGTGTTAAGGTAGCTTGACCATTTTTATCACTCATATAAAAAAGTCCTTGTCTTTTGACTGCTTCTTGAGCTAAGAAACGAAACTGTTCAGCTGAAAACAGATCATCCTGAAGTCCCCTTGCTATGGACGAAAAGACTAACTCATCACGGATTTTCGCTTCTGGATGACCAATATGATCCAGTAACCATAAGATTTCTTCCTCATAATATAAAGGAGAAGCTTCTTCCAACTTCTTTCGTAAGTTTTGATACATACTTTCACCGTCCTTTCGAGTTGCTTTCTTTGAATTTGATTATATCGCCTTGTACGCAAAAAAGCCATCCGTAGATGACTTTTTGCTATTAAATAGCATTTTTGTCCATACCTAATTTACGTTGGATGAACTTAACAATTTCAACAATGACAATCATGGCAAAGCTACCAATCAGAACAACTGTCCATTGTGACAAGTCCAGTTTGGTCACATGGAAAATCTTTTCCAGTGGATCAATTACAATAGTTGAAATCAATAGGATGAAAGAAACCAGAATAGACCAGTTAAAGGTCTTAGACTTGAATGGACCAACTGTAAAGATAGATTGATAAACAGATTTTACATTGTAAGCATGGAAGAGCTGGATAAGGCCAAGCGTTGCAAAGGCCATTGTCAAAGCGTCCGCATGGATAGCAGTTTGATTACCAAGATGAACTGGATTCGAAATAGCATAGCCATAGACTGACAGGACTAGCATAGCTTGTAGAATACCTTGATAAATAATTGAATTCATGACTCCGCCTGAGAAGAAACTTGACTTACGACCACGAGGTTTATGATTCATAGCACCAGGCTCAGCTGGTTCAACTCCCAGAGCAATAGCTGGGAAGGTATCTGTTACTAGGTTAATCCAAAGTAGGTGAACTGGCTGCAACACATCCCAACCAAATAACGTTGCAAAAAATATCGTTAATACTTCTGCTATATTAGCTGAAAGTAGGTATTGAATAGTCTTTTGAATATTAGAAAATATTTTCCTTCCCTCTTCAACAGCTACGATTATTGTCGCAAAATTATCATCCGCTAAAATTATATCTGAGGCCCCCTTAGATACTTCTGTACCTGTAATACCCATACCAATACCGATATCAGCTGTCTTCAGAGCTGGTGCGTCATTGACACCATCACCTGTCA
>CAJZDE010000095.1:0-5689 GCA_915063165.1 uncultured Streptococcus sp. | reverse complement strand
TTGTTTTTTGAAATCTAGTTCCCAAACATAGAAACCCATATTTTGACTAAAATAGAGAAATCCCCTTTGCAATTGTGTTAATCGCTCTTTTAACCAGAGTTTTTCTCCCAGTAGCCAGATAACCTGATAGCCTTGGCTACGGTATCCTTGGCTTCTATCACCTAAAAGCTTTTGAGACAAGGGGCTGCACTGAACCTCCAGGGCTAGTTTCTCATTGACAAGAACATCCGCTATCTGCTGAATCGCAGGCAGACTATATTCTAAGGCGACCTGACTGTCTTTCTTGGCCCAGTGATAAAGGGCCTCTTTGTTGCCTAAGTGTTCTGGACTTTCATTCTCAAAAATAGCGATACAATCTCTTAAAGATTCATGAGCGAAATGCGTTCGAATGCTTTGTCCTTGGCGTAATCGTAGTCCACCACCACAGGCGGGGCAGGTATAAGCTTGCCTAGTAATGTCTTTTTCGAGGGCATTTACCAAATGTCCCTTGGCATCTCTGGCTACAAACATGGTCTACCTCCTTTTCTCATTTATTCGAAAAAGAACTAAAAAAGACTGGAATTCCAGCCTTTCATATTACTTTTCTACCTTTTAAACCTCTTAGAGTATTTTTTCAACATGGGAATGAGATTGGGGATCTGCTCACTCCTAATGACCAGCACGCCGTATTCTTGGCAGCGATTGGCATAAGCTGGATTGATTTTTCCAGTACAAACAATCAACTTGAGGCAACTCTCCCCAGCAAAATGATTGGCGTAAACTTCTAGTTCATTGATGGCTTCGACTGATAAATCTGTCATCTTGCAGGAGATAAAGGTAATCGAGCGTCCCTTTCTCAGAATGACATCAATCTCATTTTGGACATTATCCGCCTCTGGAAAGATGCCATTCCAATCAATCTCACCACCTATCATGCACTCATCAAACAGCTGAGATTCAAGTGCCAAGAGATAGAGATATACCTCTAAAATATGCCCCTTGTTGCGACAAAAGACCTGAGCTTCTTGACTTGGAAAACTGTAAGCTACTCGTTTTTTGTCCTCACTTTCAATACAAAGCATCCCTGCTTCCACAAGTAAAGGAATAAGGGATTTTGGATAGTGATAATATCTGCCATTGTTTTCCAGTATCTTTTCTGTCTCAGCATGCAGATCATTGGTCTTAGCTAGAGAGAAAAATTGGGTCACTTGATACCAGTGGGCAGGGTTGGCAATGGCAGAGCTGGCTAGTTTTTTGATGGCTGCAATTTGCTGAGCTGAGTGGATAGGGCGTTTGGATTTGAGCATTTTTCCACCACGCAAGGATATCAACTGTTGGATGCTTAGGGTTGGAATGTCCAAGTCTTCTTTTTCCAACTGGCCATCTACCCACTTGTATTGTTTTCCTCGCTCGACATCCATGGCAACGATAGGAAGGTCCCGATCCAAGCCGTATTGATAGAGAGATAAGGCCAGTAGCGAATCCCCACCAAAAACATCAAGAAGAACCTGGTTATAGCCTGCTAGACAATAATCTAACTGGTCCGCTAGTTGTTCTAAGGATAACTGACGAAAGGTCACTCGTTGGATATGAGGCACCTCTTCCATGATGAACTGACGGAGAGAGAGTCTCTCTTCATTGCTTATTTTTGTCAAAGATAGAAAAAGAATCTCGTCACAATCACTGATAAAGGCTTGGTAGACATTCTTTTCCAATACATGCCGATCATACAATTCCACCAAAAGACTCGTCATTGGACCACCTCCATCATAAAGACTTTCTTGCGCTGAGAGTATCAGCAATATAGTTCTACTGCTCTGATTTCCTACTTCTAGTATAGCATAAAATCCTGCTTCTCCCAATCTGCCGCCGCAAATAAAAATGAATAGAAACCTTGCAAAGTGGTTTCTATTCGCTGGTATAGGTTTGATTTACTTGACTTTTTTAGCTAACATAGTCGCAAAGCGTAGTTGAATGCGATTGCCATTTTCATCACGACGGTGCAGATGTCCTGGATTTTCATTATATTTGACCAATTCCCAATCCTTGTAGTAGTCCGCCAACTCCCCTTCTTTAAAGGTGAATGAGAAGTTAACCGAGCAAGGATAATCCTCCGTATCCATGGCACAGACGATAAGATTGTAACCACCGACCGTGGTATGCTCCTGCATATTTTGGATAATAGCTGGAATGCGGTCCGCTTGTAGGAACATCAGAACAACTGTCGATACGATGAAATCATAGTCTTGGCTAATGCTGGCTGAATTGATATCATAAAGTCCAACAGGCATGTCTAGATCCTCTTGTTCTACAATGCTTTGCAAGATTTCAAGGGATAGTTCATTTTGATCGACAGCTGTCACATCAAAACCTTGTTGTGCTAAGAAGAGAGAGTTACGGCCTTGACCACAACCTAAATCCAAGGCTCTTCCTGGTTTCACCGTCTGCATGGCCTCTAGGACCTCCGAATGGACTGGATTGGTATTGTATTTTTTAGGGAAATAATCTTCAGATTTACAATAAAACTCCAAGTACCATTCTACATCATCTGTGGCAGCCTCCACTCGGTGCCAGGCTTGCGGTTGCGCCATGGGATTGTCGGCTCCTGCCTCAAAGAGGTGTTCAGCTAGAACCTCGCCATCTTCGGTTAATTCAATAAACTTGAGTGTCCCCTTCAAGACAGTGATTTTCCCCCAAGTCCCGACTTTAGTATTGTGCTTTTGCTGAACAGCTTCAGGCATGGTCTGTTTATTCCACAAGGGCATTCGTTTATAGGCAATTAATTTTTCCATTTTACTTCCTCTTCTTAACGCTGGTTGACAGCTTTCATCACACGCGCGATGTCGCGGTTTTGTTCACGACGCTTGATTGACTCCCGTTTGTCATAGTCATGTTTCCCTTTGGCAAGTCCTAAAAGGAGTTTGGCGTAGCCGTCTTTGATATAGACTTTAAGGGGAACAAGGGTCATTCCTGTCCCTTTGGTCTCTTGTTCCAATTTTTGAATTTGCTTCTTATGGAGCAGGAGTTTACGACGGCGTTCTGGTTCCTGGTTCCAGATATTGCCCTCTTCGTAAGGGGCGATATGAACATTGCTCAGCCAGACTTCCCCATTTTTTACTTGGGCAAAGCCGTCCTTGAGATTGATTCGAGCAGCTCGAACGCTCTTAATTTCAGTTCCGGTCAGGACCATCCCTGCTTCAAGCGTATCTACGATTGTATAGTCGTGGTGCGCCTTTTTATTTTGTGCGACGACCTTTCCCTCGCCCTTTGCCATGCTTGGCTCCTTTCTTAGCTACTTCTTTGTAAAAAGGTTTCTTGCCTTTTTTCTTTTTATCTTTTTGTGAATGCTTGTGCTTATCATTTGAGCGCCCTGATTTTCTCTTGTCTTCCTTCTTATCCGAACGACGACTTGAACCACGACCCCTGTCTTTGCGCCCAGCTTGTTTCAATCCTTTTTCAATGACATCAAACTCACTTGGGATATAAGAGAAGTCAATCTCACCTGTCATCTTATCCGCTCTTTCTACACGAATACGAATTTGCTGTCCCACACGGAAAGTTATTCCTGATTTCTCTCCACGGAGTGTCAAGTCACGCTCGTTGAAATGATAAAATTCAGGCAAATTGGTAATGTGAATCAAGCCTTCGACTGTATTTGGCAATTCAACAAAGAGACCAAACTTGACGATGCTGGATACAACTGCATCGTACTCTTCACCAACGTATTCTTCCATGTATTCAGCCTTTTTCATGGCTTCGACTTCACGCTCCGCCTCGATGGCACGACGCTCACGATTGGAAGACTGGGTTGCAATCTCTGGAATCACTTGCTCAAAATGCTCTGCTATTTCCTTAGAACGGCCGTAATCCCGAATCATACGGTGGACAAGGAGATCTGGATAACGGCGAATGGGACTAGTAAAGTGAGTGTAATAATCAGCAGCAAGACCATAGTGACCGTGATTGTGCTCTGAATAGCGAGCTTGTTGCATGGATCGGAGAAGCATCATGGACAATACATCCGCATAGGGTTCTCCCTCAACAGCACGCATGATGTCTTGAAGCGCCTCCTGGCTAATCTCACTGGCAGTCCCATAAATCCGCAAACCAAAGCTCGAAGCGTAATCAATAAACTTCTGAACCTTTTCAGCCTTGGGCTCCTCGTGAATTCGATAGATGAAAGGTAGGTCCAGCTTGCTAAAGTGCTCGGCAACCGTTTCATTAGCAATCAACATGAAGGACTCGATCATCCGCTCAGCAACACCACGCTGACGAAGAACGATATCAACAGGCTTACCTTTTTTATCCACTAGAATCTTTGCTTCGCTGGTATCAAAATTGAGAGCTCCACGTTTCTCACGCATGTTTTCTAGCCTTTCATGAAGCTTGGCCATGAGATCGATACTAGGAACAATTTTCTTAAACTCTTGTCTCTTCTCCTCGTCACCAGCTAGGATATCATTAACAGCGCTATAGGTCATACGGAAGCTAGTCTTAATGACCGTTTGTGTGATGGTGTAGTTGACTACACGACCATGTTTATCAATTTCCATAATAGCTGACTGGGTCAAGCGATCTACTTGAGGATTGAGAGAGCAGATACCATTTGACAAACGCTCTGGAAGCATTGGGACCACACGGTCTGTCACATAAACAGAAGTCGCGCGGTTAAGGGCTTCCTTGTCAAGGGCAGAACCCTCTGTCACATAGTAGGAAACATCCGCGATGTGAACACCGAGTTCGATATTGCCATTTTTCAAAGGCTTAATGTGAACTGCGTCGTCCAAATCCTTAGCATCCGCACCGTCAATGGTAAAGGTGATCTCATCTCTCAGGTCCAGACGACCTTCCATATCCTTTTGAGACGGAGCTTCTGGCACACTTTCTGCTTCCTTGAGAACAGCTTCCGGAAATTCTGAAACAATATCCATGGATTCCAAGACTTCAAGAACGTCAATTCCAGCATCAGTCGAGTGTCCGACCACATCGAGAACACTAGCGACAAAGAAATCATGTTTCTTACTCGGGTATTTGTCGATAATGACCTTGAGAACCTCTGTACCTTCCAACTTGATAGCCGGTTTCTTCACATAAATCGGTTGGCTGATTTTCTGATTCTTTGAACGGATGTAGCCCGCATACTTAGGCTTTTCCTGATCCAAAACGATTTGCCCGACAACTGTCGTCAGGCTATGCTCTAGGATATCGATAATTTTTGCTTCTGCAGCAGTTCCCTTGTTACGGTCAGCGACTTTCTTAATCACGACCTCAACGGTATCACCATCAATGGCATAGTTGACATCGTTTTTTCCTACAAAAAGATCGTCCTCTTCGCCTCCTAGACTGACAAAGCCAAAGCCGTTTTTATGGGCATGAAAAATCCCTTTGAGGGTGATTTCATGTTTCTTCTTTTGGTCCAGACATAAACTACCATCATCTTCAAAACGAATCTGGTGCTTTCTTTCCATCAGAGACAGGGTTTTAATCAACTCACGGAAATCCTTGGACCCATCCTTTCCGAGAGCCTGAGCCAGGTCATTTACCGTCACTCGCCCCTTCTCTTGCAAATATTCTTTAATTTTATCTTTCATGTTTTCTTTCTAGATTTTTTAATTTTCTTTTACTGTAAGACCTTCTCAAACATCATTTAATACTCAATAAAAATCAAAGAGCAAACTAGAAAGCTAGTCGCAGGTTGCTCAAAATACCG
>CAJZDE010000094.1:0-5697 GCA_915063165.1 uncultured Streptococcus sp. | reverse complement strand
GTATTAGGCACGCCGCCAGCGTTCGTCCTGAGCCAGGATCAAACTCTCATTAAAAGTTTGAGTTCTCACTCATTTCTGTCACTGACAGATTTATTGTTTTTTTCATTGTTCAGTACTATAACTTCAGTTATAGCGCCCTGCACATTGGTTCGTCTTGTTCAGTTTTCAAAGGTCTTTGTCACTCAATCTCTCTCGAGCGACAACTATATTAGTATATCACAGCTAGCTCTCTCTGTCAACAAGTTTTTTAAACTTTTTCCAAGTTTTTTTAACCGCAATACACCATAGTCCGTACGGGATTCGAACCCGTGTTACCGCCGTGAAAAGGCGGTGTCTTAACCCCTTGACCAACGGACCTGAGCTTTTCGACTCTTTCTATTATACCTACTTTTTTACCTTTGTCAAGAACTTTTTTTCCTCTTTATCGAAATTCTGAAAAGATAGGGTAAAGTTCTCTCAGGAGAGCTTTACGTCCTCTAAAGACTTCTCCTCCCATTAGACGATCTATTAATTCTTGTTTTTCCATACTCTGCTTTGATTTGTAATTCTTTAGAAGTTCGTGAAAGAGATAATAATCGTCCAGCCTTAGTCCTTTTTCTCCTAGACGATGGCTAATCTCACTCACCTCTTCATAGGGTTCTTTGTCAAAACGGCGCTTGTGGCTTTCCTGTTTACGGATGTAATCTAGGATACGATTTCTAAACTTTGTTTTAAAGCAAACATAAAGTCGATGGCGCTCGCCCTCTAGTAACTCTGGATTGCGACTCACCAGCTCATACAGACATAACATGCCTTCCTGGTCCCAGTCCTCTTTCTCCCACAGATGCAAATGATAATCTTTGCGACACTTATGGACGATTCCCTTGCTTTCTTCATATAAGTCTTTTAGATTCATAGACCTCTCCTTTCTGCATTTAGTTTAGCAAAATGCGCAAGCCCCTGGGTCTATTTCCTCTATTCTATACTTCTTCCTCCCTCAACGGCACATAAAAAGAGAGACAAAGCCTCTCTGGGGTTATAATTCTGCAATTTGGTTGAGATTCACTTCTGCAATCGTGTCATTACCAAACATAGAGATAATCATCTTCACTTTGTTGTTATCAATTTCAGTAATTTTACCTGTGTAGTCTGCAAAAGCACCATCAATGATGCGGACTGTCTGGCCAACTTCAACGTCAATATCAAACTCTTGAACAGTTTGTCCCATTGAAACCAGAATATCACGGATTTCTTGTTCCAAAAGTGGAGTTGGTTTTGATCTGTTACCGTGTGAGCCGACGAATCCTGTTACGTTAGGTGTGTTTCGAACGACGAACCATGCTTCATCGGTCATGACCATTTCTACAAGGACATAACCTGGAAAGCGATTCTCTTCAACTTCCTTTTTCTTTCCATTTTTCTCAACTTGCACGGTTTGTGTTGGAATCTCGACACGTAGAATATTATCCAACATGTTATATGTTTGCGCACGTTGCAATAGATTTTCTTTTACCTTATTTTCATAGCCAGAATAAGTTTGTAGAACAAACCATCCCTTGTCAAAACTATCCATGATATTTCCTTTCATACATATATAGAAGAAAGTTAGCAGAACTTCTCCACTTTTCTTCTAAAAAATGTTAATAAATCGAATCAAACCTGATACAATCAACTGGTCAAAAATGTAAATGATGACCACAAAGAAGGCTGTGTATTCCATAATAGAGCGAAAATCTCTCCAGCTTTCTTTGCGAGTTGGCCAAGTTGTTTCTTTAAGAAGTTTAAAAATATCCTTAATAAAACCCATCGTTCTCTCCTATCTCGTTTCTCTATGTGTCGTATATTTTCCACAATGTTTACAAAATTTATTTACTTCTAGTCGTGTTGGCTTGGGGTTCCCACTAATTTTGATTGAGTAATTCCTTGAACCACAAACTGCACAAGCTAGGCTTGCTTTTTTTAGTGCCATAACGCCTCCATCTTATCTATTATAACAAGAAACCTAGGCTTTGACAAGCCTCTTAACGAAATAGATTAAGGATTGAGTCCCATATTGTCTGGGCTTTTTCTTTTATTTTAGCTTCTGAAATCGCACGTCCTGCTTCATCTACAAGATTTTGTGCGCGACTACGAATATCTCCTATCGGGTCCTCAGACTGGTTTGTCTCATTTTCAACAACCTGCTTTTTCGTATTTTCTGGTTCAATCCCATTTTGTTTATAAGCATTCTCAACTGTAAAAGTGCTACCTGGAGTGTAAGGCAAAATGGTATTAGCCATACTTCTAAAGACATGGGCTGCTCCATTTGAGGTCGAACCTGCTAGATAATGACTCTCATCTGTTGTTGGGAAGCCTAGCCAGTGGCTGATTACAACATCTGGAGTATAGCCGATCACCCACTGGTCACTGGTATATTCCGGGTTGAAAACAGCTTCAGTCGTACCTGTTTTACCAGCCATAACGTAATCCGCTGGTGACGAACTAATTCCCGTACCATTGGTAAATGTTCCTAGCATCATGCTGGTCATTTTATCAGCTACAGACTTATCAATCACTCGTTTTTGGGAGTTTTTATGACTCTTGATGATCTGGCCGCTGGCATTTTCAATACGAGTGATGAAATGTGCTTCAGGCATTAAACCTCCATTGGCAAAGGCTGCATAGGCTTGCGCCATCTGGAGAGGATTCGTCTCCACACCTCCACCAAGAGCAACTCCAAGAACACGATCAACTTTATCCATATTCAGACCAAATCTCGTCCCAGCTTCAAAAGCTTTATTAATCCCCAAATCATTTACAGTCGCAACCGCTGGTAGGTTGAGTGATTCTGCCAAGGCTTGATACATAGGTACTTCAGGAGAAGTCTTAATCCCAGCATAGTTATCTACTTGATAACTGTCATACTGCATGGTGTGGTTGTCCAGTTGCTTGTTCAAAGCCCATCCTGCTTCCACAGCCGGAGTATAAACGACCAAAGGCTTAATCGTTGAGCCTGGGCTACGTTTAGACTGAGTTGCATAGTTAAAATTACGGAAGCCTGATTTGTCATCACCAGCTACGCGACCAACAACTCCACGCACTCCACCCGTTTTAGGCTCTAGAGCAACACTACCTGATTCAGCATGCGTTCCGTCTTCTGCCGTTGGAAACAGAGCAGTGTTTTCGTAAATAACCTGCATGTTTGCTTGATAGTTTTGGTCAAGTTCTGTATAGATTCGATAACCGTTGTTGACAATCTCTTCTTCTGTGAGATTATACTTAGAAACTGCTTCGTTGACAACCGCGTCAAAATAGGATGGATAACGATAATCAGAAATCTTACCTTCATACTTATCTTGGAGTTGAGAAGCCATATCTACTCCAGCTGCTTCCGTTTCTTGATTTTTACCAATATAGCCTGCTGCAACCATATTTTGTAGCACCGTATCCCTGCGGTTAGTTGAATCTTCAATGGAATTCAAAGGATTATACAACTCTGGCCCCTTGAGCATCCCAGCTAGAGTTGCCGCTTGATCAAGGGTTAAGTCTGCAGCCGATACACCGAAATATTTCTTACTCGCATCCTCTACACCCCAGACGCCATTTCCAAAGTAGGCGTTATTGAGGTACATAGTAAGGATTTGCTCCTTACTGTATTTTTTTGTCAATTCTAAAGCTAGGAAAAACTCCTTGGCCTTCCGTTCAACGGTTTGGTCCTGAGACAGATAGGCGTTTTTCGCCAACTGTTGGGTGATGGTAGAACCGCCTCCAGAACGACCTGCTGTGACAATAGCTAGGAAGAATCGACCATAGTTAATCCCGTCATTTTTATAGAAGGAACGGTCCTCTGTCGCGACGACAGCATTCTGCAAGTCTTTACTAATATCTGTCAGCTCAACATAGGTCCCCTTTTGACCGGATAGGGCGCCTGCCTCTTTTTCTTCGCGGTCAAAAATCAGAGTTCTTGTTTTCAAGGCATTCTGCAAGTCATTGACATTAGTAGACTTGGCTATAGCAAACAGATAGATCCCCACCAACAATCCTGTGCTCAACCCGATGATAAGAACAATTTTTGTTAAATGATAGCGACGCCAGAATTTCCGAATCGGACCTACATGACCTAATTTTTTTCTATCGCTCCGAGAACGACGCATACTAGCAGAATCAGACTCTGTTGATTCACTCGTTTCTTTTTTAAAGAGAGAAAGGAACTTCTCAAATAATTTATCTAATTTCATGCGTTTATTTTATCATCTTCACCATAGGAACTCAAGAATTTAGCTACTCCCTATCCAAATAGACCTTTTTTTGTTACAATATCTGTATGCAATTCACATTTACATTACCATCATCCCTGCCTCAAATGACGGTCAAGCAATTCCTAGAGGAACAACTCCTCATTCCTAGAAAGATCCGGCATTTTTTGAGAACCAAGAAGAATATCTCAATCAATCAAAAACAAGTTCACTGGAACGAGATGGTCAAGCCAGGGGATATTTGCCAATTGACTTTTGACGAGGAGGACTATTCCCCAAAGGAAATCCTTTGGGGAAAGCCAGACCTCGTTCAAGAAGTTTATCAAGATCAACATCTCATTGTTGTCAACAAACCCGAAGGCATGAAAACTCACGGCAATCAACCAGATGAAATCGCCCTTCTCAACCACGTCTCTGCCTACGTTGGTCAAACTTGCTATGTTGTTCATCGTCTGGATATGGAAACAAGCGGTTTAGTGCTTTTTGCCAAAAATCCTTTTATCCTACCCATTCTCAATCGTTTGTTAGAAAAAAAGGAAATCGCTCGTGAGTACTGGGCACTCGTAGAGGGGCAAGTAGGGAACAAAGAACTTATCTTCCGAGATAAAATTGGTCGCGATCGACACGATCGCAGAAAACGAGTGGTAGAACCCAAAAGTGGGCAACATGCCGAAACTCAGGTAAGCCGACTAAAGCAATTTCCAAATCAGACTACCCTTGTCCGTTGCAAACTAAAGACCGGTCGAACCCATCAAATCCGTGTTCACCTCTCTCACCATAAACACCCTATTCTAGGCGACCCTCTCTATAATAGTAAATCAAAGACAAGCCGGCTCATGCTTCATGCCTTTCGACTTTCCTTTACTCATCCACTCACCTTAGAAAAATTGAGTTTTACTGCCCTCTCGGATACTTTCGAAACAGAATTAAAACAAAATGGATGACACTATTATCCATTTTTCTATACAAAAAAGCAAGACCCAAAGGCCTTGCTTTTATCGACTCAAGAATTATTTAGCAATTTTTGCGAAGTATTCAAGAGTACGTACAAGTTGTGCAGTGTATGACATTTCGTTGTCGTACCATGATACAACTTTAACCAATTGTTTGCCGTCAACATCAAGAACTTTAGTTTGAGTTGCGTCGAACAATGAACCGTAAGACATACCTACGATATCTGAAGATACGATTGGATCTTCTGTATAACCGTATGATTCGTTTGAAGCTGCTTTCATAGCTGCGTTCACTTCATCAACAGTAACGTTCTTTTCAAGAACTGCTACCAATTCAGTAACTGATCCAGTTGGAGTTGGAACACGTTGTGCAGATCCGTCAAGTTTACCATTCAATTCTGGGATTACAAGACCGATAGCTTTAGCAGCACCAGTTGAGTTAGGAACGATGTTTGCAGCACCAGCACGAGCACGGCGAAGGTCACCACCACGGTGTGGTCCGTCAAGGATCATTTGGTCACCAGTGTAAG
>CAJZDE010000093.1:0-5754 GCA_915063165.1 uncultured Streptococcus sp. | reverse complement strand
ACCGAGATCTACACTCTTTCCCTACACGACGCTCTTCCGATCTTTACCATAACTGATATAGAAAAGGAGAGTCAATGAGCAAAGAAAATCCTTTAAGTCATCACGAGCAGTTACGTTATGACTATCTCTTCAAAAATATTCATTACCTCAACGACCGTGAACGGAGGGAGTTTGATTATCTGCAACAGAAAATGGCAGGTCCCAAGTCTGAAGTTCACCATTTCCAACAAGAAGAAAAAGAAGAATCTTGGGGTAGAGATATTGATCTTCCGACTTATGGCAGTAGAAGCCGGTCTAAGAAACGTGAAAAGATGGCTCCTCAACCTAAAGTCAAAAAGAAAAAGAGAAGAATTCGCTTCAAACGAATACTGACTTGGTTCTTGCTGTTGATTACCTGTGTAGTTGCAGGTATGATTTTTATGTTTCTTCGAGGGTTCCAGTCAGCAGCCAATCCAACAAATAAGCCAGCTGACGCCAAGGCAGCTCAAGTAGAGGTCTTTAACGGTCAGGATACCAAAGATGGTGTGAATATCCTAGTCATGGGGACAGATGGCCGTATCGGTCAAAATAGTGCAGAAACCCGTACTGACACGATTATGGTATTGAATGTCAGTGGATCGGATAAGAAGATCAAACTAGTCAGCTTTATGCGTGACAACTTAGTTTATATCGACGGGTACAGTAAGATTGTAAATGGTCAGAAACAGACGGATAACAAACTAAATGTTGCCTATGAACTTGGGGAACAAGAAGGGCAAAAAGGTGCTGAAATGGTCCGCAAGGTTCTAAAAGACAACTTTGATTTGGATATTAAGTACTATGCTCTAGTTGACTTCCAAGCCTTTGCAACAGCTATTGATACCCTCTTCCCTGACGGGGTAACGATTGATGCTCAATTCTCAACATTGAATGGTCAACCTTTGACAGAAGCAACGGTTGGAGATGACCTTCATGCAACAGAGACAGAGTCGCCAACCCAAACCATCAAAGTTGGAAAACAGCAGATGAATGGTTCCACCTTGCTGAACTACGCTCGCTTCCGTGATGATGATGAAGGGGACTACGGTCGTACCAAACGTCAGCAACAAGTCATGTCAGCCGTTCTTGAGCAGATCAAAGATCCAACCAAACTCTTTACAGGATCTGAGGCACTTGGAAAAGTCTTTGCGATGACATCAACAAATCTACCATATAGCTTCTTGTTGACCAATGGCTTATCTGTCCTAGAAGGTGCTCAAAATGGAATTGAAAGACTTACCGTTCCAGAACTTGGTGACTGGGTAGATGCTTATGATGTCTATGGTGGGCAAGGTCTTCTAGTCGATCAAAATAAATACCAGACCAAACTCGCCCAAATGGGAATGAGATAGAATACTATAAAAAAATCAAAGTTTGAATCACTGGTGAAAAAGTGGTTTAGGCTTTGATTTTTCTTAGTATCTGATGGATTTTTAGGGCTTTTTTATGGTATAATAAAACGATATAACTCGTTATTGGACAGAAGAGGAGAGACATGAGTGATTTGAAAGCGATTCAGGCTCGTAGTCTGGGAATGGCTGAATATTTCGTCGCATTTTGTAAAGAACATGATTTATTGTGCTATCTCTGTGGTGGTGGAGCCATTGGCGCCCTTCGTAACAAGGGCTTTATTCCTTGGGATGATGACCTAGACTTTTTCATGCCTCGTAAGGACTATGAAAAATTAGCAGAACTGTGGCCACGTTTTGCAGATGAGCGTTATTTCTTGTCAAAGAGTAACAAGAACTTTGTAGACCGTAACCTTTTTATTACCATTCGTGATAAGGAAACCACTTGTATCAAGCCTTATCAGAAGGATTTGGATTTGCCCCACGGTTTGGCTTTGGACGTTTTACCTTTGGATTATTATCCGAAAAATCCAGCTGAGCGTAAGAAACAGGTTCGTTGGGCCTTGATTTATTCACTCTTTTGCGCCCAAACTATCCCAGAAAAGCATGGTGCAGTCATGAAATGGGGAAGTCGCATCTTACTCGGCCTGACTCCAAAATCTCTACGTTATCGTATTTGGAAAAAAGCTGAAAAAGAAATGACCAAGTATGGTCTGGCTGAGAGCGATGGAATTACGGAATTATGCTCAGGTCCCGGCTACATGCGAAACAAGTACCCGATCACATCCTTTGAAGACAATCTTTTCTTACCATTTGAAGGAACAGAGATGCCCATACCAGTTGGCTATGATACCTATCTCAGCACTGCTTTTGGGGACTATATGACACCGCCTCCAGCGGACAAGCAAGTACCGCATCATGATGCTATTATAGCAGACATGAACAAGAGCTACACAGAGTACAAGGGAGAATATGGAGCATGATGGGAGAAAAAATAAGCGTTATCGCTCCGGTCTACAATGTAGAAGCCTATTTGGAGCGATGTGTGGAGTCGATTCTTCAACAGACTTATGCCCATTTTGAGTTAATCCTAATCAATGATGGTTCTACTGATTCCAGTGGACAAATCTGTGACCACTTGGCATCTCAGCATGAGAATATCAAGGTTTATCATATCGAAAATGCTGGTGTTTCAAATGCTAGAAATATGGGAATTCAGCTAGCGACGGGTTCTTGGGTTACCTTTATTGATAGCGATGATTTCGTTACCCAGGATTACCTAGCTACTTTAGTAAGTGCAGTTGAAGGGGTGAATGTAGGCTTTGTTATTGCTCCTCTGCACCATATCAAAAACGGCATTGTAACAGACCTACCTTCACATTCAGGAAAAACAGAACTCTGGTCAACAGAAGAAACCATGAAGGAACTACTGATGACTACCAGAACGTCATTTTTTCCAGTTGCAAAACTGTTTAAGAGAGACCTGCTTGCGGATGAGAAGTTTAATACAAATTATCACCTAGCTGAAGATGCTCTATTTTTAACTGAATTGCTACTAAAGACAAGATGCAGTTGCGTATTTATTGACAAACCTGTTTATTATTATGATCATCGTGAGGGAAGTGCAACAACATCTGTTAATCGACATGTATTTGACACAATAGAAGTTTATAAGCAAATAATTGCTCAAGTTTCACAAGCCTTCCCTAATTTAAAATACGAATTAATAAACAGAGAATGTTGGTCGTACATCACAGTTTACGATAAAATTATCTTTACTTCACGTGAAGAGTATCAAAAGGAGAAAGCCGAGCTGAGGACTTGGATTGTTCAGCACCGACGCGAAATATGGAAGGATGCTTATTTCACTACTTTTCGCAAGGTAGCGATCCTATCACTTGTCATTTCTCCATGGCTATATAAGAAAATTGTTGGATTAAAAAACTAATATCATGAGAAGGAGTTGAAAATGAATTTTTCAAAAATGGATGAATACTTTGAAAAATCAAAACTATGGATTGCGTATCTATTTGTTTTCATTTCGATTTTAAGTATGAGTTCACTGGTTTATAAGATAGCAAATCCCCTCTACAAGGGATTATCAGCGATTGTAGTGCTTTATATTTGCTATACCTTATTGTTTAAGTGGAAAGAAATCACAGCAGATCGCAAATTTCTATCCTTATTTGGACTCTTAGCTGGAAGTCATCTGCTATCAGCTATTTTCAATCGTTCTGGACATCTGATTGGAAATGTGATTGAAATCCTCTTCATGGTAACCTATGTTTTATTATTTACCATGTTACAATCAGGGCAACTTAAAAAATTATTTGACTGGATTGCCTATACGGTTCAAATTGTATCTTTTTCTTCAGCAATTTTTGCGTTTGGTTTATTGGTAAGTAGAGTCCTTATCCTATTTAAGATTGGCGAACAATCTTATTACTATGGTGTCATGAATGGACGTCTGTGGGGGATTGTCAATCCAAATGCTAGTGCGATATTTTCATACATTAGCATTATTTTGGCTATGTATTTGATCCATAAAGGAAGTAAATATTCTGTTTATCTTAAACTGAACAATGTGATTCAATTCGTTTACTTTGCTACGATGCAAAGTCGAGGAGCCTTACTTTCTTTACTTCTCATGATTGGACTCTATAGTTTCTTTGCTACTAGAGGAAGTATCGTTAAACGATTCCTCACTTTTATAGTTGCTGGTTTGCTGATTACTGCAACTAATATTGGATTAAGCTATGTAACTTCAATCTATATCTCATCTGAAACTGCGACTGTCTTAGATTTAAACAAAGGACAATCCTATGCTGAGACAGATTCGTCTGTCACTAAGAAGAACGGTGAGCTCCATCTGATTGAAACAACACCAAGTGGTAGAACCTATATCTGGAAAAATGCCATCAAGATGGGAAGTGCCAAACCAATTTTTGGTTATGGTGTACGAAACGTTCCAGATTACTACACAGAATATTTCAGTAAATTTGAGATTCAAAACTCCCTTATTGGTGGGAATTTCCATAACATTTTTGTGACCATATTTGTCAGTTCGGGAGTTCTAGGTTTGGTATCCTTCCTTCTTGTACTGGCTTATGTCATCAAGCGCTTTTTAACGTATTTGATTGTTTCCAAGAAAAACACTGATAAATTGATCATGATCCTTTTCTTCGGTATCTTGTTTGGTCAATTATTTGAAAGTCAGATTATGTATTCAACCAACTTTATTAATATCATCTTCTGGCTAGCGATTGGCTATGGAATCGTAGTCTTCAAACGGGATGAAGGAGTTCGGTACCAAGAAGTAACAGATGTCAATGAAATTCAACAGATGGAACTTGGAATCATGGAGTATATTCATAAAGTTTGTCAGAAAATTGGTGTCAAGTATTTCTTAGCATATGGAAGTCTAATTGGTGCTGTACGCCATCAAGGATTTATCCCTTGGGATGATGACATGGATATCTGCATGTTACGAGAAGATTATGAAAAGTTGCAAGACTACCTTATCGCTAACCCTGATGAACGTTACGAGGTCATGTCTTATAAAAATAATCTCAACTATGTCTATCCCTTCATGAAAGTGCAGGATAACCATACTTACTTGCTAGAAGAAGATGTTCGCATCGATTCGAATATGGGAATCTATGTAGATATTTTCCCTGTAGATGGCTACGAGGATGACGTACAATTTAAAAACAAGATGACGAAACTGATAAAGAAACGTCAATTGAGTTGCTACACCTTTAAAGGCATTACCAATACGAAAAGTGTACTGAATTCACTGCTACGTTATGTGTCAGTTATTATTTTCTATTTCACCAATACGAACAAATACGTTGCCCAGATTGAAGAGCTTGCAAAATCCCGTAAAGTCTCAGATTATGAGCAGGTGGATTATCTTATCTACAAGGATATGAACAAACCAGTGTGGAGACGTGAATGGCTAGAACAAGTTACTACTGGAACATTTGAAGGTAAGGAATTTACCATTCCGAAAAATTATCATGAAATTTTGACCTCAGACTACGGAGACTATATGCAATTGCCACCGGTTGAACAAAGAGTATCTCATCATGATTTTAAATTATGGAAGATTGTTAAAAGGTCTAAATGACGGGATTGGGATTAAGAAACGTTTAAAAATATAGTCAAATTTAGGAGAATAGAACCTATGTCTGAAAGAACTTTAACTCTTGAAGAAATCAAGCAAGTAGAATTGGATATTTTAAAGTATCTACATGATCTTTGTGAACAACATCAAATCAAATACTTTATTGATTTTGGAACCTTACTAGGAGCTGTACGCCATAAAGGATTTATCCCTTGGGATGATGATACAGATATTTCCTTAGCGCGTGATGAATTTGAAAAA
>CAJZDE010000092.1:0-5791 GCA_915063165.1 uncultured Streptococcus sp. | reverse complement strand
TGATTACACGTTTGGTTCAGATAAGAAAACTGCGGATGACCTGAAAGATTATTTTGATGGAGAGATTATCATTGTTCCTCCAGTCGAGGACGAAAAAGGAAAGATCAGTTCCACACGGATTCGCCAAGCTATTCTTGATGGAGATGTAAAGGAAGTCAATCATCTGCTCGGCACTCCGCTCCCATCTCGTGGGATGGTCGTTCATGGAAATGCCCGTGGGCGGACTATTGGTTATCCAACAGCCAATCTAGTCCTAAGAGATCGAACCTATATGCCAGCAGATGGTGTTTATGTAGTCGATGTCGAGGTGCAACGTCAAAGATATCGTGGCATGGCAAGTGTTGGCAAAAATGTTACCTTTGATGGAGAAGAACCACGTTTTGAAGTCAATATTTTCGATTTTTCAGACGATATTTACGGTGAGACCGTCATGGTCTACTGGCTGGACCGTGTTCGCGATATGGTCAAATTTGACTCCGTAGAGGAACTGGTAGACCAACTCCAGAAAGACGAAGAGATTGCTCGGAACTGGAAGGATGGAGAGTAAGAGTTTGCTATTAATTCGAGAGAGAAGGTAGAATGAAATTCATATAATGGACAAAAAAAGTAGCCTTTGCAGGCTACTTTTTTAAAACACGCGATAGACATAAGGATTTTCTGGTTTGTCTACTTTTGTGAAACTCTCAACTTCTAGTGTTGGGAGTTTTTGTTTGAGTTCTTTATGGTAGTGGAGGGTCAGGGTTCCTCTAGCGGTGATCCAGGTATTGTCAGGATACTGACGAGAGTTTCCCTTGGTCAAGAGTCCGTATACACCAGAATCGGCAATGCAGTGGATGATTCCAAAGCGAAAGAGGAACTGGCTATCTGGATGGCTAGGATCGTTATAGACAAAGCCTGTAAACTCGATTTTCTTTCCTTCAAACTCCTGAGGATAGTCATAGAGAACTTCCATGGCCTCCATATAGTTTTCGTCTGTAACCTGGATGGTTGATTGGGCGAGGTATTTATCAGCTGTAGCCCTCATTTCCTTTTCATAAGCAGATTTGGAAAAATAGGTACTGGTATCGGGTTTGAGGTATTGACTGGATGTGCCTTCACTTGCCTGAATGGCTGTGTTGATTCCTTCAGCAAGTGGGAAATGATATCCCTTAGCAGATACGGTTCTCGAGTCCAAACTTACTGTCGGAAAGGCAACTCCAATCAATAGAGGTAGTGACAGTAAAAGGATGCTGATTCGTCTAGCTCGACGACTTTCTAAATGGCTGTGAGAGTTGATTTTCTTGATCCAGATGTAGAATTGGACCAGAGCCAACAGAAGAGAAAGAACCATAGAGATATAGACTAGATAGGAATAGTGGAGGTTGATGTAGTGACTGAGCTTGCCAGATAGCTTCAGATACAGAGTCAGAGCAAAATAGCCTAGTAGAATGAAAAATCGGGTCATATCATCACCCCCATCATGTAAGAATAAAGCAAGACAAGTACTGTCACAATGCCCATGAATTGCCAGATGAAACGCGCTTTGAGATAGTGCTTCATCATGAGGAGATTTTTGATATCAAGCATGGGGCCAATGACCAAAAAAGCAAGGACTGGTGCTAGGCCGAAGCTCGAGAGGAGAGAAGCGCCGATAAAGGCGTCCGCCTCGCTACAAAGAGAGAGAAGAAAGGCAAGAAACATGAGCAAGAGAATCGCAAGGACTGGACTAGCACTGATAGAGGTCAGGATCCGAGTCGGGACATAGACCTGTACGATGGCCGCAAAGAGACAGCCAAAGACCAAGTAACGCCCCATATCGAAAAACTCATCAATAGCTTGAATAAAGACCTGAAAGACTTTTCTAGGAGGAGTCAAGTGTGAAAAGTCATGTTCATGACAAGTAATAGAGTTCTCTTTTTGAATGGGTTCCTTCCAGAAAAATCCTAGGAAAATCCCCAGAATCAAAGCAATCACAATAGCTCCCAGAGCTCGCAAGAAGGCAAGTTTTATTGAATTGCCAAAGGCAGAATATGTGGCTAAAAGAACGATAGGATTGATAATGGGAGCAGTCACCAGAAAAGGAACGGCCGTGTAGCTGGGCACTTTCTTTTCCAGAAAACGATTGATGATGGGAATGATTCCACACTCGCAGGATGGAAAGAGAAAGCCAATGAAGGTACCAAAAAAGATCCTCCCCCAACGATTGCGAGGAAGAAACTCATAAACTTTATCAGGTGTGATATAGACTTCAATCAACCCCGAAATAAGACTCCCAATCAGGACAAAGGGAAGGGCTTCAATCATGATGGAGAGAAAAATAGCTCCTGCTTGTAATACACTAGGAGGAAGAGATTGGAAACTCGTCATCTATTTTTTCTTCTCAACTTTTTCTTTTTTGTCTTTGTCATCTGGGAAAGTGACTTGTGTTAAGTCAGGAAGTTTGGCAAATTCTTCAAACATCTTGTCCAAGTCATCGGTTTTTGTAAATTTAACAGCCATAGGCCTACCTCTTTTCTACATTCTACCTCTATTATACTATTATTTTGTGGAAAAGGGATTATTTTGATAATTAAAGAGGTAAAAAAGGGTAGGGCGAAACAAGGGCTGTTCCTTATGGTATAATAGGTATATGGATAAAAAATATGAAAAAATCTCCCAAGATTTGGGTGTAACCTTAAAGCAAATCGATACTGTTCTAAGTTTGACGGCTGAGGGGGCGACAATTCCCTTCATCGCGCGTTATCGAAAGGACATGACTGGAAGTCTGGATGAGGTGGCGATTAAGGCCATTATCGACTTGGATAAAAGTCTGACAAATCTCCACGACCGTAAAGAAGCTGTCTTAGCTAAGATTCAAGAACAAGGTAAGCTGACCAAGGACTTGGAAGAAGCTATCCTGACAGCTGAGAAGTTAGCAGACGTAGAAGAACTGTATCTTCCTTATAAGGAAAAACGTCGGACCAAGGCAACTATTGCCCGTGAAGCTGGACTCTTTCCTCTCGCCCGCTTGATTTTGCAAAACGTAGATGGCTTAGAGAAAGAGGCTGAGAACTTTGTCTGTGAAGGATTTGCGACTGGTCAAGAAGCCTTGGCAGGTGCGGTTGATATCTTGGTCGAAGCCTTATCGGAAGATGTGACTTTGCGTTCACTTACCTATCAGGAAGTGTTGAGACGCTCTAAAATCACTTCGCAAGTCAAAGATGAAAGTCTTGATGAAAAACAAGTTTTTCAGATTTATTATGATTTTTCAGAGACAGTTGGCAACATGCAGGGTTATCGTACCTTGGCCCTCAATCGCGGTGAGAAACTAGGGATTTTGAAGGTTGGTTTTGAACATGCGACGGACCGTATCTTATCTTTCTTTGCTGCTCGTTTCAAGGTGAGAAATGCCTATATTGACGAAGTTGTTCAACAGTCAGTTAAGAAAAAGGTCTTGCCTGCTATCGAACGACGCATTCGGACAGAATTGACCGAGAAGGCAGAAGAAGGAGCTATCCAACTCTTTTCAGACAACCTGCGCAATCTCCTATTGGTTGCTCCGCTGAAAGGGCGCGTGGTTCTAGGATTTGACCCTGCCTTTCGTACAGGTGCCAAACTTGCTGTCGTTGATGTAACAGGTAAAATGTTGACAACCCAAGTCATTTATCCAGTAAAACCAGCATCAGCTCGTCAGATTGAAGAAGCCAAGCGAGACTTGGCAGACTTGATTGGTCAATATGGAGTAGAAATTATTGCTATCGGAAATGGTACTGCAAGCCGTGAGAGTGAAGCCTTTGTGGCGGAAGTTCTGAAAGATTTTCCAGAAGTCAGCTATGTTATCGTCAATGAAAGTGGCGCTTCTGTCTACTCTGCCAGCGAACTTGCTCGTCAGGAGTTTCCAGAATTAACTGTTGAAAAACGCTCTGCTATCTCTATCGCTCGACGTTTGCAAGATCCGCTTGCCGAATTGGTTAAAATTGATCCCAAGTCAATCGGTGTTGGTCAATACCAGCACGATGTTAGTCAGAAGAAACTGTCTGAAAGTCTGGACTTTGTTGTCGATACGGTGGTTAACCAAGTCGGTGTCAATGTCAATACAGCCAGCCCAGCACTTCTCTCCCACGTAGCTGGACTCAATAAAACTATCTCTGAAAATATTGTCAAATATCGTGAGGAAGAAGGAAAAATCACTTCGCGCGCACAAATCAAAAAGGTTCCTCGTCTAGGTGCCAAAGCCTTTGAGCAAGCTGCAGGTTTCCTCCGTATCCCGGAAAGTAGCAATATCCTTGATAATACGGGAGTTCACCCAGAAAACTATGCTGCGGTTAAGGAGCTCTTCAAACGCTTGGATATCAAGGACTTGAATGAAGAAGCAAAAAATAAGCTTAAGTCCCTATCAGTCAAGGAGATGGCGCAAGAACTGGATCTTGGACCAGAAACGCTTAAAGATATCATTTCCGACCTTCTCAAACCAGGTCGAGATTTCCGTGATTCTTTTGATGCACCTGTACTCCGTCAAGATGTACTGGATATCAAAGACTTAAAAGTCGGCCAGAAGCTAGAAGGTGTGGTGCGTAATGTCGTTGACTTCGGTGCATTCGTTGATATCGGGATTCACGAGGACGGCCTCATTCATATTTCCCACATGAGTCGCAAATTTATCAAACATCCCAGCCAAGTGGTGTCTGTTGGGGATTTGGTAACGGTCTGGGTTAAGAAAATCGATACTGAACGTGAAAAAGTCAATCTGTCGCTCCTCGCTCCAGATGAATCTAACTGAGTACGTTCAGTCTGTTTCACTAGAAGACTTTGGTAGACCTTTCACGCACCAAGCCCAGTGGAATTCTCGTCTTCGAACGACAGGTGGACGATTTTTCCCCAAGGATGGGCATTTGGATTTTAATCCCAAGGTTTATCAGGAACTAGGTTTGGAAGTCTTTCGCAAAATCGTGCGCCATGAACTCTGTCACTATCACCTTTATTTTCAGAAAAAGGGTTATCGCCATAAGGACCGGGATTTTAAGGAACTGTTGAAAGAAGTGGATGGACTGCGCTATGTACCACCCTTGAAAACACAATCTCAAAGTGCCTACCTAGTCTATCAGTGCCAATCTTGCCAGCAAAGTTATCAGCGTAAGAGAAGAATTGATACCAAACGCTATCGCTGTGGGGTTTGTCGAGGTAAACTCGTCATCATAAATCGGCCTAAGGACTGATGTTGATCGTTCTGATTCATGCTATACTACTTGTAAGAATACAGAAAGAGGAAACAATCATGAATACAAAATTTTATAAAATGAGACGAAATCGTATGGTGTCAGGAGTTTTAGCTGGTCTATCAGACAAGTGGAATTTTGATGTAACCCTAGTCCGCTTTCTCTTTGCCATTTTTACCGTAGCAAATTTTGGAATTGGTGTGATAATCTACATCATTCTTGCCTCCATCCTGCCAACTAAGGAAGAAATCGAAGCCGAAATGTACGGAACAGGACCACGCAAACGCAAGGAAGCCCAAGCCATTGAAGACAATGATGGCTGGTTTTGGTGAGGTAAATCTACGATAACAAAAGTTTTGCTACATTACTACAAGAGAAAAGAAGGCAGTAGCATGTTTAGGAAATACTTTAAAAACTATAAATGGACGGACGTGTTCTGGATTCTATTTATTTTGATTACTAGTTTTCTATCAACCAATAATTACTTATACCACATAACGAAACAGGATTTTTCAGAAGAAGGTTGTATTTTAGCAATTCCTTTGTTTCTTTTTCATTTTTTCTTCATTGATAAATTCATCATTTCTAGACGAGATCAAAAAGATGAATAACTTTTA
>CAJZDE010000091.1:0-5792 GCA_915063165.1 uncultured Streptococcus sp. | reverse complement strand
TTTCTGATTTTATTTGTCCTTTTAGCAGGAATTTCAGCCTGTTTGACTCTGATGAAGTCCAACAAAACAGTAGAAAGCAATCTTTACAAATCACTCAATACTTCTTTTTCTATCAAAAAGATCGAAAATGGACAGACCTTCAAGTTGTCAGAGCTAGCATCCGTGAGCAAGATTAAGGGACTGGAAAATGTCTCTCCTGAACTCGAAACGGTCGCAAAACTGAAAGACAAGGAAGCGGTGAGTGGTGAGCAGAGCGTAGAACGTGATGATTTGTCAGCCGCGGACAAGAACTTGGTTAGCTTAACGGCTCTCGAGGATTCATCCAAGGATGTCACCTTTACCAGTTCGGCTTTCAATCTAAAAGAAGGGCGACACCTTCAAAAAGGGGATTCCAAGAAAATCCTTATCCACGAAGAGTTGGCCAAGAAGAACGGTCTTTCGCTTCATGACAAGATTCGCTTGGATGCTGGTCAGTCAGAATCTGGAAAAGGGCAAACAGTAGAGTTTGAAATTGTCGGCATCTTTTCTGGAAAAAAACAAGAGAAGTTCACAGGCTTGTCTTCTGACTTCAGTGAAAACCAAGTCTTTACAGACTATGAAAGCAGCCAAACCCTTCTGGGAAATAGTGAACCGCAAGTCAGTGCAGCTCGCTTCTATGTAGAAAATCCTAAGGAAATGGACGGTCTCATGAAGCAGGTGGAAAACTTGGCTTTAGAAAGTCAAGGCTACCAAGTCGAGAAGGAAAACAAGGCCTTTGAACAAATCAAAGACTCAGTGGCAACCTTCCAAACCTTCCTGACCATCTTCCTTTATGGGATGTTGATAGCTGGAGCTGGAGCCTTAATTTTGGTCTTGTCTCTCTGGTTGAGAGAAAGGGTCTACGAAGTGGGAATTCTTCTGGCACTTGGAAAAGGCAAGAGTTCGATCTTCCTCCAGTTCTGTTTAGAAGTAGTTTTGGTATCTCTTGGAGCTTTGCTTCCATCCTTTATCGCTGGAAATGCCATTACATCCTATCTACTCCAAACTGTACTAGCCAGTGGAGATCAGGCAAGCTTACAGGACACGCTGGCCAAAGCAAGTGGTCTATCAACCAGTCTCCTATCCTTTGCAGAATCCTATGTCTTTCTGCTACTGATTGGTTGCTTGTCTGTAGCCCTTTGTTTCGTATTTCTATTTAGAAAATCGCCGAAAGAAATTTTATCATCTATTAGTTAAGAAGGAGAAATCATGACTTTATTACAATTGCAAGATGTTACCTACCGTTATAAGAACACTGCTGAAGCAGTTTTATATCAGATCAAGTATAATTTTGAACCCGGAAAATTTTATAGTATCATTGGTGAGTCAGGAGCAGGAAAATCCACTCTCTTGTCCTTACTGGCTGGTCTAGATAGCCCTGTCGAGGGTTCTATCCTTTTCCAAGGAGAGGACATTCGGAACAAGGGGTATTCTTATCATCGCATGCACCATATTTCCCTGGTCTTTCAAAATTATAACTTGATAGATTATCTTTCTCCGCTGGAAAATATCCGCTTGGTCAACAAAAAAGCAAGCAAGGATACACTTCTTGAGCTTGGTTTGGATGAAAGTCAGATCAAGCGGAACGTTCTCCAGTTATCAGGTGGTCAACAACAACGTGTAGCCATCGCTCGCAGTTTAGTCTCAGAAGCTCCAGTTATTCTAGCTGATGAGCCAACAGGAAATCTGGACCCTAAAACTGCTGGAGATATTATCGAACTGCTCAAATCACTTGCCCAGAAAACAGGTAAATGTGTGATCGTCGTCACCCACAGTAAAGAAGTGGCACAAGCGTCAGATATTACACTTGAATTGAAGGACAAGAAACTGACTGAAATATAGAATCTAGTTATTAAACTTTAAAATAGTATTAGTTGGTAACCAGTACGTGTAAAGTAATAATAAACAAAGTGAGTCTTTAACAACTATTTCCCGCAGTAGTGATAGCCTAGATAATAACAAAGTTATTATCTAGGCCGGAATTTTTGAGACATATGGCTCAAAAATTAGGGATGAAATTCCTACAGGAAGTTGCTCCCGTCCGCACAATCTAAGGGAAATAGAAAAAATAATTTATATAAGTTATAAGACATTGAAATAGAACAAAATCTAGAAAGGGAACCTATGTTACACAACGCATTTGCCTATGTTACAAGGAAGTTTTTCAAATCGATTGTTATCTTCCTGATTATTCTCCTCATGGCGAGCTTGAGTTTGGTCGGCTTGTCGATCAAGGGAGCTACAGCCAAGGCTTCTCAGGAGACCTTTAAAAATATCACCAATAGCTTCTCCATGCAAATCAATCGTCGCGTCAATCAAGGAACGCCACGTGGTTCTGGGAATATCAAGGGTGAGGATATCAAAAAAATCACCGAAAACAAAGCCATCGAGTCTTATGTTAAACGTATCAACGCTATCGGAGATTTGACTGGATATGACCTTATTGAAACGCCAGAAACCAAGAAAAATCTCACTGCAGACCGTGCCAAACGGTTTGGAAGCAGTTTGATGATTACAGGTGTCAATGACTCCTCTAAAGAAGATAAGTTTGTCTCTGGCTCATATAAGCTGGTTGAAGGTGAGCACCTAACCAACGACGACAAAGACAAGATCCTCATGCACAAGGACTTGGCTGCTAAACACGGCTGGAAAGTCGGAGATAAGGTCAAACTAGACTCCAATATCTATGATGCAGACAATGAAAAAGGGGCTAAGGAAACAGTAGAAGTGACAATCAAGGGACTCTTTGATGGTCACAATAAGTCAGCAGTAACCTATTCACAAGAACTCTATGAAAATACAGCTATCACAGACATTCACACAGCTGCAAAACTTTATGGATACACAGAAGACACAGCTATTTATGGGGATGCAACCTTCTTTGTAACAGCAGACAAGAACTTGGATGATGTTATGAAAGAGTTGAATGGCATCAGTGGTATTAACTGGAAGAGCTACACACTTGTGAAGAGCTCCTCTAACTACCCAGCTCTAGAGCAATCCATCTCTGGTATGTACAAGATGGCCAACCTCCTCTTCTGGGGTAGCTTGAGCTTCTCAGTTCTTCTCCTTGCACTCTTGCTCAGCCTTTGGATCAACGCCCGTCGCAAGGAAGTGGGAATCCTCCTCTCTATCGGTCTCAAGCAGGCAAGTATCTTGGGGCAATTCATCACTGAATCTATCTTGATTGCCATCCCTGCTCTCGTTTCTGCTTACTTCCTAGCCAACTATACAGCTCGTGCAATCGGAAACACCGTCCTTGCCAATGTTACTTCAGGTGTTGCTAAGCAAGCCAGCAAGGCAGCTCAAGCCTCTAACCTTGGTGGTGGTGCGGAAGTAGACGGTTTTAGCAAGACCTTGTCGAGCCTAGACATTTCCATTCAGACATCAGACTTTATCATCGTCTTTGTCCTTGCCTTGGTTCTAGTGGTTCTCGTTATGGCGCTTGCCTCAAGCAATCTCCTCAGAAAACAACCAAAAGAGCTCTTGCTCGATAGCGAATAAAAAACTTGCTACCTATTCTCCCCTAAATGGGGTATAATATAGGTAGCATTTTTATCTATTTCATCTTGATAATACTCTTCGAAAATCTCTTCAAACCACGTCAGCGTCGCCTTACCGTAGGTATGGTGACTGACTTCGTCAGTTCTATCCACAACCTCAAAACAGTGTTTTGAGCTGACTTCGTCAGTTCTATCTACAACCTCAAAGCAGTACTTTGAGCAACCTGCGGCTAGCTTCCTAGTTTGCTCTTTGATTTTCATTGAGTATAAAACTCTTTCCTATCAGGATGAAACAGAGAAGATTTACAAGAAATTTAAAGGAATGTGAAACGTTTTTTCTATGAAAATTTTAATTGTAGAAGATGAAGAGATGATCCGTGAGGGAATCAGTGACTATTTGACGGATTGTGGTTATGAAACCATTGAGGCAGCAGACGGTCAGGAAGCTCTAGAAAAATTTTCCAGCTATGAAATAGCCCTAGTACTACTGGATATCCAGTTGCCTAAGCTCAATGGCCTAGAAGTCCTAGCCGAGATTCGTAAAAGCAGCCAGGTTCCTGTCTTGATGCTGACCGCCTTTCAGGATGAGGAATATAAGATGAGCGCTTTTGCTTCTCTGGCAGACGGCTATCTGGAAAAACCCTTCTCCCTGTCTCTCTTAAAAGTGAGGGTGGATGCAATTTTCAAGCGCTACTACGATACAGGGCGAATCTTCTCATATAAGGATACCAAGGTGGACTTTGAGAGTTACAGTGCAAGCCTCGCAGGTCAAGAAGTGGCCATTAATGCCAAAGAGTTGGAAATTCTGGACTATCTGGCGAAAAATGAAGGCCGGGCCTTGACTCGTTCTCAGATAATTGATGCGGTCTGGAAGGCGACAGATGAGGTTCCCTTTGACCGTGTCATTGATGTCTATATCAAAGAACTGCGGAAAAAGCTAGACTTGGATTGCATCCTCACTGTGCGCAATGTTGGTTATAAATTGGAGCGAAAATGAAACGAACAGGTTTATTTACAAAGATTTTTATCTATACCTTCTCGATTTTTAGTGTTCTGGTTATTTGTCTTCATTTAGCCATTTATTTTCTCTTTCCTTCGACTTATCTGAGCCATCGTCAGGAAACCATTGGCCAGAAAGCGACAGCTATTGCCCAGTCCCTAGAAGGAAAGGATAGGCAAAGTATCGAGCAAGTGTTGGATTTGTATTCCCAGAGCAGTGATATCAAAGGAGCTGTCAAGGGAGAAATGACCGAAGACAAGTTAGAAATCAAGGACAACCTTCCTCTGGACACGGATCGCCAGACCACTTCTCTCTTTATCGAGGAGCGTGAGGTGAAAACGCAAGATGGTGGGACTATGACTCTCCAGTTTCTAGCTTCGATGGATTTGCAAAAAGAAGCAGAGCAGATCAGTCTCCAGTTTCTTCCCTATACCTTGCTGGCATCCTTTCTGATTTCCCTCTTGGTGGCCTACATCTATGCTCGGACCATTGTTGCCCCTATTTTGGAAATCAAGCGGGTGACCCGTCGGATGATGGATTTGGATGCCCAAGTGCGATTGCGCGTGGATTCTAAGGATGAGATAGGTGATCTCAAGGAACAAATCAATAGCCTTTACCAGCATCTCTTGACTGTTATTGCGGACTTGCATGACAAGAATGAAGCTATTCTCCAGCTGGAGAAGATGAAGGTTGAGTTCCTACGAGGGGCTTCTCATGAATTGAAAACACCTCTGGCTAGCTTGAAAATCCTAATCGAAAATATGAAAGAAAATGTCGGCCGTTATAAGGATAGAGACCATTATCTTGGAGTTGCCTTGGGAATTGTAGACGACCTCAGTCACCACGTTCTCCAGATATTGTCTCTTTCTTCCGTTCAGGAATTGCGAGACGAGAAAGAAGAGGTTGACCTCCTTCAGATGACGCAAAGTTTGGTCAAGGATTATGCTTTGCTCGCCAAGGAGAGAGAACTTCAGGTAGACATTAGCCTAACCCATCAGCAAGCTTACATAAACCCATCTGTCATGAAACTGATATTATCGAATCTCATCAGCAATGCTATCAAGCACTCCACTCCAGGTGGCTTGGTTCATATCGGCGAGAGAGAAGGAGAACTCTTTATCGAGAATAGCTGTAGTCCTGAAGAACAGGAAAAACTGGCCCAGTCTTTTTCTGACAATGCTAGTCGCAAGGCCAAGGGTTCGGGGATGGGGATCTTTGTGGTCAAAAGTTTATTAGAACACGAGAAATTACCTTATCATTTTGAGATGCAG
>CAJZDE010000090.1:0-5814 GCA_915063165.1 uncultured Streptococcus sp. | reverse complement strand
AGGAAGTATTTTTGAAAATTCTTCCGAAAAAATAGTTGATCGTATCTATTTTTTACAATTTATGCTTCAATCCATCGGCTTAGATATTTTTGATGAATCTTTGATCCAAGAAATTTTAAGCCAATCAAATTAAATACAATCTTTTCGTTTACTTTTAAAGCCTTGGATAAACGTAGGACAAAGTGACATAATAAGGTAATAAAAAATAAGCTAAACAATTAAAAAAATAGGATAGTTCCCCAAATGTTTTTTTGGAGAACTATCCTATTTTATTCTATTTTCAACTTATACAAACAAACGCACAAAACTATAGAGCAACAAGACACTACCGAGTACAATACGGTATTTCCCAAAGAGTGTAAAGTCGTGTTTCTTCACATAGCTGGTCAAGAAACGAATAGCAACCATGCTGACTCCAAAGGCAACACCCATGGCAACCAAGAGCAAGAACAGTTGTCCAAAACTCAAGAGTTGACCTGCTTTAATAAATTTAAAAATCTTCAAAGCACTAGCTCCGAACATAACAGGAATCCCGAGATAGAAGGTAAACTCTGTTACGACAGAGCGGCTCGTTCCATTCAATAAACCACCAACAATCGTCGCACCTGAACGGCTCGTTCCCGGGAAGAGGGCGAGGACTTGGAAGAGCCCAATGTAAAGGGCTGTTTTATAAGGCAACTTGTCTAACTCTGTTACTGTTGGTTCAATGGCTTGCGCCTTATTTCGTTGTTCAAGATAGATAAAGGCAACACCATAGATAATCAACATGATCGCAACTGAAACCATGTTATGGAAGTTAGCATCAAACCAATCATCTAGTTTAAAAACCAATAGCAAAGGCAAGGTTGCAACCAAGACTTTTGACCACAATTGCCAAGTTCTACGAACTTCGACCTTAGTTTTACCAGGTTTGAAAGGATTAAGCTTGTTAAAGTAAATGACCATAACTGCTAAAATGGCACCAAGTTGAATGACAACATTAAACATGGACATGAAGGCTTCATTCTGGTCCTTGTATTGTACAAATTCTTCAACCAAGATCAAGTGGCCAGTACTTGAAATGGGCAACCATTCTGTAATTCCTTCAACAATCCCAAAAAAGATTGACTTCAAAATTTCAATAAAATACATACATTACTCCTTTTTCTGTCCTCTATTATACCATAATTTCAGATGTTGCGATAGATTTTTTAGAAGGCGCCGATGCTACCACCGCCACCTCCTCCTGAGAATCCTCCACCTGAAGAACCACTTCCGGAAGATACAGAGTAATTGCTAGCTGTATTTGCGACAGCAGTATATTGCTTGATTTGTGCAGTTGAGGTGTAGAACTGTGAGTGCCAACCATAGGCTACATAAAGATTCAAATCTGGATTTTCAAGCTGAATATGGCGGACTTTCATTAACTTGCTCATCTTCTTGGCATAACCAAAGAGAGTCGCATAGACCAGTAGACGGTTCCAAAGGACGATGCTCTCTAGCTCGGCCTGATCCAGATGAGCGATATCCCGAAGCATATTTTCAAAACTCGTCCAGAGATAGAAGATCTCCGCTCCTTCCTCTGTTAGAACTCCATCGCGATAGGCTCCTCGCGTGGCAAGATAAACCCAGAAACTAGCCCCTAATCCTGTCAATCCTAAGAGTAGAAATGGGATCGAAAAGAAACCATGTGTTTGCCAGCTATAGTAAAAGAATAGCAGTCCACCTAGAGCTGTTATGGCTGAACAGACCCGCATCCCGAGAGCAAGGCGACGTTCCTCACTTGTCAAGGGACGATAGTAGCTTGGGATACGAAGTACATGGACCTTATCCTTGACACAAGACTGAATGCGTTGAAGTCTTCCTTCAAAGGAGCGTTTGAGACGCGAGCCTGTTTCTCGGATATGTTTTTCATCTGACTCTTTGGCACCACGGTAAAGGGAAGATGAAACTTGGTAATCAGGGAAGAGCTCTGAAATAGCCAATTCTTTCTTATTTGACAAAGTCATGCGCAGACATTCTTTCTCAAAATTGGACAAACCCTTTTCACTGATAATGCGCACATAAGGTTCCTCATCCCTTTGAAAAATAGATAAATGACCTCGATCTACTAAATCCAACAAGGTTGCCTGAATCAAACGTTCAAAAGTAAATTTACCAAACCCTGATTTGTTTAGAGGATTGACTTCCTCTAAGGAAGTTGAATACACTGCTTCTGCTAAAACCATTGGAGGCAAATCCATCGGTGGTTCGTAGAGTCGATGATCTTTTGGAAAGACCTTTTTAATGCGTGTACTCTGACGAAACATCCTATAGAAGATAGGAACTAGAAGTAAGAGACTCATAAAAATGACGGGAAACACCCATTTCATCATTATCTCACTTTGCGCTTTTTCTGTCGCTATATTGCTTTCAATCCGGTTAAAATCCGTTAAACGTTCTTCCTCTAATCCTTGATCTGGAGCTCCTGCAAAAGCACTTCTCGGCCAGTATGCATGTAATTCGATTTGTCGCTTTCTAGGAAGGTCTTTCATTTTGACATGATAGAGATTATTTGCTTTTTCAACACTAGAGTCCCTTAGGAGTTGGCCTGCATGAAAATAGAGTTTCTCTGCTGGAGGATCAGAGCTAACCTTAAACTCAATCTCTTTGATGTCTCCAGTACTATCGGTCAAGGGTTGCCAATTTAGCTCTGCGATATCCTTATATAAGAAGAGAAGATTTGTTAATTTCCAGGTAACCGTTACACGAACAGTATCTCCAGCATATCCAGCATTGTAAATTTTTACCTTGTAGCCGTCCTCTTCCTCCATAGTATAGAAGGAAGCATTTTGAACAATTCTTCCATTTTTAGAAACCTGAACGGTCGGATCGGGATCAATGTCAAATCCTTCTGGCATTTTCCCAGCTTTCCCGAGTCCAACTAACTGACCATTATAATCATCTCCAAAGCGGTAGGTAATTGTTTCCTTAAAAATTGCAGTATTATCTGCATGAATATTCAAATCACCCTGATAGGATAAGATATCAAAGTCTACTGCAAAAACCAGGCTCGGTATAAATAATAAATAAGCAAACACCAAAGCCAACAGCCATCTTTTTTTCATAATCGGTTCCCTTTCAATCTTTTTACCATTATATCATTTTTTATAAGTAAAGGCTTACTTGTATTGAAAATCTCACTATTTTTAGATACAATAGAGAGAAGTCATTTTTAGACTAGAAATAGGAGAAAACATGAAAAAATTATGCTTATCTGTGCTTGCTAGCCTAGCCCTCACACTGGGACTAGTTAGCCAGGTCCAAGCCGATGAATATCTACGCATCGGGATGGAGGCAGCTTACGCCCCTTTCAACTGGACCCAAGACGATGATAGTAATGGCGCTGTCAAAATTGACGGTACTAACCAATATGCCAATGGCTACGATGTCCAAATCGCTAAAAAGATTGCCAAAGACCTAGGCAAGGAACCTTTGGTCGTTAAAACCAAGTGGGAAGGACTTGTTCCAGCCCTTACTTCTGGCAAAATCGATATGATTATTGCAGGTATGAGCCCAACGGCTGAACGCAAACAAGAAATTGCTTTTTCAATCAGTTACTATACTAGCGAACCGGTTCTATTGGTCAAAAAGGACTCTGCCTATGCGAATGCCAAATCTTTGGAAGACTTTAGCGGAGCAAAAATCACGTCTCAACAAGGTGTTTATCTTTATGACCTGATTTCCCAAATTCCAGGTGCCAAAAAAGAAACAGCTATGGGTGACTTCGCCCAAATGCGTCAAGCTCTGGAGGCTGGTGTTATTGATGCCTATGTTTCTGAACGACCTGAAGCAATGACCGCTGAGTCTGCTAACGCTAAGTTCAAAATGATCCAACCTCAACCAGGTTTCAAAACTGGCGAAGAAGATACAGCTATTGCCATTGGACTTCGTAAAGATGACAGCCGCATCAGCCAAATCAATGCTAGCATCGAAACCATCTCTAAGGATGAACAAGTAGCCCTCATGGATCGTATGATCAAAGAGCAACCTGTGGAGTCTACAACAACAGAGGAAGAAAGTAGTTTCTTTAGCCAAGTCGCTAAGATACTTTCTGAAAACTGGCAACAACTCTTGCGTGGTGCTGGTATCACACTCTTAATCTCCATTATCGGAACCATCACAGGTCTCCTTATCGGACTTGCGATTGGGGTCTTCCGTACCGCTCCACTATCTGAGAACAAGGCAATGTACGCCCTACAGAAACTAGTCGGTTGGATTCTCAATGTCTATATCGAGATCTTCCGTGGTACACCGATGATTGTTCAATCTATGGTTATCTACTATGGAACTGCCCAAGCTTTCGGTATCAACCTTGACCGCACACTAGCTGCTATTTTCATCGTCTCAATCAATACGGGAGCCTACATGACAGAGATCGTTCGTGGTGGTATTCTAGCAGTTGACAAAGGACAGTTTGAAGCTGCAACTGCTCTTGGTATGACCCACAATCAAACCATGCGTAAGATTGTCCTACCTCAGGTTGTCCGCAATATTCTACCTGCTACTGGTAATGAGTTTGTCATCAATATCAAAGATACCTCTGTATTGAACGTTATTTCAGTTGTTGAGCTTTATTTCTCAGGAAATACTGTAGCAACACAAACCTATCAATACTTCCAGACCTTTACCATCATCGCCGTGATTTACTTTGTCCTCACCTTCACTGTGACCCGTATCCTACGCTTGATCGAACGTCGTATGGACATGGATACTTACACTACAGGTGCTAACCAAATGCAAACGGAGGATTTGAAAAAATGACACAACCAATTCTTGAAATCAAACACCTCAAAAAATCATATGGGCAAAACGAAGTGCTAAAAGACATTTCTCTCACCGTCTATAAAGGAGAGGTTATTTCCATCATCGGGAGCTCAGGAAGTGGAAAATCAACCTTCCTTCGTTCAATTAATTTACTAGAAGCACCTACAGAAGGAGAGATTCTCTATCGAGGAGAAAATGTCTTAGAAAAAGGCTATAACCTCACCCATTATCGTGAAAAACTCGGTATGGTTTTCCAATCTTTCAATCTCTTTGAAAATCTGAATGTCCTTGAAAATACTATCGTCGCTCAGACGACTGTCCTTAAACGCGACCACTCTGAAGCTGAAAAAATTGCCAAAGAGAATCTCGAAAAAGTTGGCATGGGAGAACGTTACTGGCAAGCCAAGCCTAAACAACTCTCAGGGGGACAAAAACAACGCGTGGCTATCGCCCGCGCTCTCTCCATGAATCCTGATGCCATTCTCTTCGACGAACCAACATCTGCCCTTGACCCTGAAATGGTCGGAGAAGTCCTCAAAATTATGCAGGATTTGGCTCAAGAAGGCTTGACCATGATCGTCGTAACCCACGAAATGGAGTTCGCCCGCGATGTCTCTCACCGTGTCATCTTTATGGATAAGGGCGTCATTGCTGAAGAAGGCAAACCAGAAGAACTCTTCACGAACCCTAAAGAAGAACGGACAAAAGAGTTTCTTCAACGTTATCTCAGCTAATAAACAAAGACTGCATTCTTTATGCAGTCTTTTTAATTTGTAATTGTAAAGAAAAGGCAGACTCGACTCAGGAATCTGCCTGTGACCACAGTTTAATCTTCAAATTTTTCATGATTTTTTTCATAGAAATCGATTAAACCAAGAGCTGTTTCAAATGAAATATTTTTAACTTTTGCGCGTCCTTGTGCTAGAGCAATGATAGACATTTCACGCGCATTCGTTTCTTTAGAGATACGGTAGCCTGTGATTTTCTTATCACGAACGCAGCCAACAACTGCTTCTACTTTTTCAAAGT
>CAJZDE010000089.1:0-5839 GCA_915063165.1 uncultured Streptococcus sp. | reverse complement strand
ATTATAAGAATCAATTCGAAGAAGGCTAATGTATATCTAATAGATTTACATTGTCTTTCTTTTTTGTTAAAATAATAAATAGAAAGAGGGTGAGAATATGTCAAAGACGAGCATGAGCATCCGTTTGGATAGTGAGGTTAAGGAGCAAGCCCAACAGGTGTTTAATGATCTGGGGATGGATATGACAACGGCTATCAATATTTTCCTTCGTCAGGCTATTCAATATCAGGGTTTGCCTTTTGATGTTAGGCTAGACGAGAATAGGAAGTTACTTGAGGTATTAACGGATTTAAATCAACATCGTAATATGAGCCAATCTTTTGAATCAGTCTCTGACTTGATGGAGGACTTGCGTGCTTAAGATTCGTTATCATAAACAGTTTAAAAAAGATTTTAAGTTGGCTATGAAGCGTGGTTTGAGGGCAGAATTGTTAGAAGAAGTTTTGAATTTTCTGGTTCAGGAAAAAGAACTTCCTGCCAAATATCGAGATCACCAACTGGCAGCATCCAAGCACTTTCAAGGAGTTCGTGAGTGTCATATCCAACCAGATTGGCTTTTGGTCTATAAAGTGGACAAGTCTGAATTGATTTTAAACTTGCTGAGGACAGGCAGTCATAGCGATTTATTTTAATAAATTTTAAGGAGTTCAAGATGAAACTTAGAATCTTTGCGGAAGACAAACCAGCTGAAAAGGTTTTTGACTATCAGCTAGAGCTGGCAGATGAAACAATTATTCTATCGACAGCGCTCTTGTCTGGTGCCATTGCTTTAGCAGGATTATTTTCTGCTTTGAAAGAAAAATAGAAAAGGAAAAATAAAATGGTTTTACCAAATTTTAAAGAAAATCTAGAAAAATATGCAAAATTGTTGGTTGCGAATGGAATTAACGTGCAACCTGGTCACACCTTGGCTCTCTCTATCGATGTTGAGCAACGCGAGTTGGCGCATTTGATCGTGAAAGAAGCTTATGCTTTAGGTGCACATGAGGTTATCGTTCAGTGGACAGATGATGTCATCAACCGTGAGAAATTCCTCCACGCGCCAATGGAGCGTTTGGACCATGTGCCAGAATACAAGATTGCTGAGATGAACTACCTTCTTGATAACAAGGCTAGCCGTCTTGGAGTTCGCTCATCTGATCCAGGTGCCTTGAACGGAGTGGATGCTGACAAGCTTTCGGCTTCTGCCAAAGCTATGGGACTTGCCATGAAGCCAATGCGTATCGCAACGCAATCCAACAAGGTTAGCTGGACTGTGGCAGCTGCTGCTGGACTGGAGTGGGCTAGAAAAGTCTTTCCAAATGCTGCGAGTGACGAAGAAGCAGTCGATCTCCTTTGGGACCAAATCTTCAAAACTTGCCGTGTCTACGAAGAAGATCCTGTTAAGGCTTGGGAAGAGCATGCTGCTATCCTCAAGAGCAAGGCGGAAATGCTCAATAAAGAGCAATTCTCAGCCCTTCACTACACAGCGCCAGGGACAGATTTGACACTTGGTTTGCCTAAGAACCACGTTTGGGAATCAGCTGGTGCTATCAATGCACAGGGAGAAGGATTCTTGCCAAATATGCCGACAGAAGAAGTCTTTACGGCTCCTGACTTCCGTCGTGCAGATGGGTATGTAACCTCTACAAAACCACTTAGCTATAACGGAAATATCATCGAAGGGATTAAAGTAACCTTTAAAGACGGACAAATCGTTGATATCACTGCTGAAAAGGGTGATCAGGTCATGAAAGACCTTGTCTTTGAAAATGCGGGTGCGCGTGCCTTGGGCGAATGTGCCTTGGTACCAGATCCAAGTCCAATTTCTCAGTCAGGAATTACCTTCTTTAACACTCTTTTCGATGAAAATGCCTCAAACCACTTGGCTATCGGTGCTGCCTATGCGACTAGCGTCGTTGGTGGAGCAGAGATGAGCGAAGAAGAGCTTGAAGCTGCAGGACTTAACCGTTCAGATGTTCACGTTGACTTTATGATTGGTTCTAGCCAAATGGATATCGATGGTATCCGTGAGGATGGAACACGCGTACCACTCTTCCGTAATGGAGACTGGGCAATTTAAGGAGAAGCTATGCTTGGAAGTATGTTTGTTGGTCTCCTAGTGGGATTCTTGGCAGGTGCTTTGACCAATCGTGGAGAGAGCATGGGATGCTTTGGGAAAATGTTTCTTGGCTGGATTGGTGCCTTTCTGGGCCACCTGCTCTTTGGAACTTGGGGTCCAATTATAGCAGGAACGGCCATTATCCCAGCTATTTTAGGAGCTATGATTGTCTTAGCTATTTTCTGGAGACGAGGAAGTTAGTTTCTTGAAAAATTAGAAAAAAAGGAGGTTGGTCACTTGGGCCAGCCTCCTTTTGAGTATGATATAATGGTTCTATGAGATTAGATAAATTTTTAGTTGCATGCGCTGTGGGAAGTCGGACGGAGGTCAAAAACTTTCTCAAGGCTGGACGCGTGACGGTCAATGGCAAGAAAGAAAAATCAGCTAAACTGCAGATTGACGAAGAAAGAGACCAAATTCGTTTTGACGGTCAAGTGCTAGAGTACGAGGAGTTTGTTTACTACATGATGAACAAGCCCCAAGGAGTCATTTCGGCGACTGAGGATTCTAAACACAGAACAGTGTTGGACTTGTTGGATGATATTGCTCGGACCAAGGAAGTTTTTCCAGTAGGGCGCTTGGATATTGACACGCATGGCCTCCTGCTTTTGACCAATGACGGCCAGCTTGCCCATGCTCTTCTTTCACCAAAACGTCATGTGGATAAGACCTATTTGGCTCAAGTCAAAGGTATTATGACCCAAGAAGATGTGGATGCATTTGCCAAGGGTATTCCGCTCAAGGATTTCAGCTACCAGCCAGCTAAGCTGGAAATTTTGTCTATTGATGCAGAAAAGAATCAAAGTTTGGTTCGGGTGACCATTGCTGAAGGGAAGTTCCATCAAGTTAAGCGTATGGTGGCCTACTGTGGCAAGGAAGTCGTGGACTTGCAACGTTTGACGATGGGGACTCTAGTTTTGGATGAGAACTTAGAACGAGGAGAATGGCGTCGCTTGACCAAGGAGGAGTTAGAGAATCTCCTTGCTAGTATTGCTTAGTTTGGATTATGTTAGAAAAGGTGAGGGAGAATGTCCTTACCTTTTTCGTTTTTCAGTTGCTTCCTTTGTGAAAAGAGTTATAATAGACAGTAGAATAAAAGGAGGAATCTATGAACTCGATTCAAGAATCATTTACAGATAAATTATTTGCCAACTATGAAGCAAATGTAAAATACCAAGCTATCGAAAATGCTGCAAGCCATAACGGAATTTTTGCAGCCCTAGAACGTCGCCAAAGCCATGTAGATAATACACCTGTTTTCTCGCTTGATTTGACCAAGGACAAGGTTACTAACCAGAAAGCGTCTGGTCGTTGCTGGATGTTTGCAGCCCTTAATACCTTCCGTCACAAACTCATCTCTCAATACAAGCTCGAAAACTTTGAACTGTCACAAGCCCACACCTTCTTCTGGGACAAGTATGAGAAATCAAACTGGTTCTTGGAGCAAGTGATTGCGACTGCAGACCAAGACTTGACGAGCCGCAAGGTTAGCTTCCTACTCCAAACACCCCAACAAGACGGTGGTCAGTGGGATATGGTCGTTGCCCTCTTTGAGAAATACGGTGTCGTGCCCAAGTCTGTTTATCCTGAGTCTATCTCATCTAGCAACAGCCGTGAGCTAAATGCTATTCTCAACAAATTGCTTCGCCAAGATGCCCAAATCTTGCGTGATTTACTAGCATCTGGTGCAGACCAAGCGACTGTTCAAGGCAAGAAAGAAGAACTTTTGCAAGAGATCTTTAATTTCCTTGCCATGTCCTTGGGTCTTCCACCACGTCAGTTTGACTTTGCTTATCGTGACAAGGATGATAACTACCAAAGTGAAAAGGGCATCACACCACAAGAGTTTTACAAGAAATATGTCAATCTTCCTCTAGAAGATTATGTTTCTGTTATCAATGCTCCAACTGCTGACAAACCTTACGGTAAATCATATACAGTTGAGATGTTGGGAAATGTCGTCGGTAGTCGTGCAGTTCGCTATATCAACGTTCCAATGGAACGCTTGAAAGAATTGGCCATTGCCCAAATGCAGACAGGAGAAACTGTTTGGTTTGGTTCAGATGTCGGTCAGCTCAGCAACCGTAAAGCTGGAATCCTTGCGACAGATGTTTATGACTTTGAATCAAGCATGGATATTCAACTGACTCAAGACAAGGCTGGACGTTTGGATTATAGCGAAAGCTTGATGACACACGCCATGGTCTTGACAGGTGTTGATTTGGACGAAAATGGGAAGTCAACTAAGTGGAAGGTTGAAAACTCTTGGGGAGATAAGGTCGGTACAGATGGTTACTTTGTTGCCTCAGATGCTTGGATGGATGAATACACATACCAAATCGTGGTCCGTAAGGAATTGCTGACAGCAGAAGAACAAGCTGCCTATGAAGCAGAACCAATTGTTCTTGCACCATGGGATCCAATGGGAGCCTTGGCAGAATAAAGCATAAAGAAAAGAGGTTAGGGAAATCCTAGCCTCTTTTTAAGTTCTTCTTAAAGTGGCGATAGATGATGCTTACCAAGGGAGTTCTTCTTATTTTTAGTCTTTAAGTGACAGAGGAAAGGATATGTGTTATTATAGTAGTACAAAAGGATATCGGAGTAGAAATGAAGTATTTAAGCAGTCAGGACATCAAGGATCGTCAACGAAACATCAGTGACATTAAACCCTATAAAACAACCAAGGAAATCGTCGTTTCAAATATCTTTACCTTCTTTAATGCCATGAACTTGGCTCTGGCAGTTCTGGTAGCCACTACCTTGCGATTTGAAAATATGCTCTTTTTAGGTGTGATTGCTATCAATACAGCCATTGGGATTTTCCAAGAAGTGCGTTCAAAAAATGCCTTAGAAAAGCTGAGTTTACTTGGTAAAAGTAAATATAGGGTCAACCGAGATGGTCAAACGATTGAGATTGATCCAGAGGACATCGTTCTGGGTGAGTACCTGCATCTCAATCTGGGGGATCAGGTGCCTGTCGATGCAGAAGTCCTTGAAGGGAATATTGAAGTTGATGAGTCCTTGCTGACGGGTGAAAGTGATTCGGTCTTTAAAACAGTTGGTGACAAGCTGATGAGCGGAAGCAATGTCGTTAGCGGCACATGTCTGGTTACGGCGACAGCTGTGGGTCCAGATAGCTATATCAACAAACTCGCAAAATCCAGCAAGGAATTCAAAAAATACCCTTCTCAACTGCGCGATTACATGGATAAGATTTTAAAAATCGTCTCCATCTTGCTGGTGCCAGTTGCCATTCTGCTCTATGTCAGAGGTTTTAGTCTAGGACGGCCTTATGTTGAGATTGTCTTGGGAAGTTCAGGTGCCTTGGTCGGTATGATTCCAGAGGGATTGATTCTCCTGGTCAGTGTGTCTCTGGCGGTAGCGGCCATGAAGCTGGCTAAAAAGAAGGTTCTGGTGCAGGAGCTATACTGTGTGGAGACCTTGGCGCGTGTAGATGTTCTTTGTTTTGATAAGACAGGAACCATCACGACTGGTAATATGAAGGTCCAAGAAATGGATGCTAATGTAGCAGAGAAACTGTCTTCTTATCTAGCTTATTTTGAGGATGAAAATGCAACTTCGCGAGCTCTGAAGACTTACTTAACCTGTGAGAAAAAATGGGAAGTTCAAGAAGTTGGTGCCTTTTCAAGTAAAAACAAGTATTCCTTTGTCCAAGTTAAAGATGGAGGAACTTACTTTTTCGGTGCTTATGAGTTTCTCGGATTCCCCCAGCCGATG
>CAJZDE010000088.1:0-5920 GCA_915063165.1 uncultured Streptococcus sp. | reverse complement strand
TCTTGGTCACAAGGTTATATGACAGAAGTGGTTACCAAGCTATGTCAGCTTTCTTTTGAAGAATTTGGTTTAAAACAATTATCCATCATCACTCATCTGGAGAATCAAGCTAGCCAAAAAGTAGCCTTAAAATCGGGATTTAGTCTCTTCCGACAGTTTAAGGGGAGCGATCGCTATACACGAAAAATGAGGGACTATCTTGAATTTCGATACATAAAAGGAGAATTCAATGAGTAAACACCAGGAAATTTTGTCCTATCTGGAAGAGTTGCCAATTGGGAAGAGAGTTAGTGTTCGCAGTATTTCCAATCACCTAGGTGTTAGTGACGGAACAGCCTACCGAGCTATCAAAGAAGCTGAAAATCGTGGAATCGTTGAAACTCGGCCACGTAGTGGAACCATACGGGTCAAGTCCCAAAAAGTGGCTATTGAGCGGCTAACCTATGCTGAAATTGCTGAAGTCACCTCCTCTGAAGTTTTAGCTGGTCAGGAAGGGCTAGAGCGAGAGTTTAGCAAATTCTCCATTGGGGCTATGACAGAGCAAAATATCCTGTCCTATCTCCATGATGGTGGTCTTTTGATCGTAGGAGACCGCACTCGCATTCAACTTTTAGCGCTGGAAAATGAAAATGCGGTCCTTGTGACAGGTGGTTTTCATGTCCAGGACGATGTTCTTGAGTTGGCTAATAAAAAAGGGATTCCAGTTCTGAGGAGTAAACATGACACTTTTACAGTAGCGACCATGATTAACAAAGCCCTCTCAAATGTTCAAATCAAAACCGATATTCTGACAGTCGAAAAGCTCTATCGTCCCAGTCATGAGTATGGTTTTTTGAGAGAAACGGATACAGTCAAAGACTATCTAGACTTGGTCCGTAAGAACAGAAGTAGCCGTTTCCCAGTCATTAACCAACATCAAGTGGTTGTCGGGGTTGTTACTATGCGTGACGCAGGAGATAAATCCCCCAGCACAACGATTGACAAGGTGATGACGCGAAGTATCTTCGTAACAGGTTTAGCGACCAATATTGCCAATGTCAGTCAACGAATGATTGCAGAAGACTTTGAGATGGTTCCCGTTGTCAGAAGTAACCAAACTTTACTCGGTGTCGTAACACGACGAGATGTCATGGAAAAGATGAGCCGTTCTCAGGTTTCAGCTTTGCCAACTTTCTCCGAGCAAATCGGGCAAAAACTCTCTTATCATCATGATGAAGTCGTCATTACTGTTGAGCCTTTCATGTTGGAGAAAAATGGGGTCCTTGCTAATGGAGTCTTGGCTGAAATCCTCAACCATATGACCCAAGACCTCGTTGTGAATAGCGGACGTAATCTCATCATTGAACAGATGTTGATTTATTTCTTGCAGGCTGTACAGATAGATGATACTCTGCGGATTCAAGCTCGTATTATTCACCACACGAGACGCTCAGCTATTATTGATTATGATATTTATCATGGTCATCAGATTGTTTCAAAAGCAAATGTTACGGTTAAAATTAATTAGAATCTAGGAGAAAAAATGATAACTTTAAAATCAGCACGTGAAATCGAAGCCATGGACAAGGCTGGTGATTTCCTAGCAAGTATCCATATCGGCTTACGTGATTTGATTAAGCCAGGCGTAGATATGTGGGAAGTTGAAGAGTACGTTCGTCGACGTTGTAAAGAGGAGAATTTCCTTCCTTTACAGATTGGCGTGGATGGGGCAGTCATGGATTATCCCTATGCCACTTGTTGCTCTCTCAACGACGAAGTAGCTCACGCTTTTCCACGTCATTACATCTTGAAAGATGGCGATTTGCTCAAGGTCGACATGGTACTGGGTGGTCCGATTGCCAAATCAGACCTCAATGTATCTAAACTCAACTTCAACAATGTTGAGCAAATGAAAAAACACACCCAAAACTATACTGGTGGTTTAGCTGACTCATGTTGGGCTTACGCGGTTGGTAAACCGTCTGAAGAAGTGAAAAACTTGATGGACGTGACCAAGGAAGCTATGTATATAGGGATTGAGAAAGCAGTCGTTGGCAATCGTATCGGTGATATTGGTGCAGCCATTCAAGAATACGCTGAAAGTCGCGGTTACGGTGTCGTTCGTGATTTGGTTGGTCATGGTGTTGGTCCAACTATGCACGAGGAGCCAATGGTTCCTAACTACGGTATTGCAGGCCGTGGACTCCGTCTCCGTGAAGGAATGGTACTAACCATTGAACCCATGATTAATACTGGTGACTGGGAAATTGATACAGATATGAAGACTGGCTGGGCTCATAAGACTATAGATGGCGGCCTGTCTTGCCAATATGAACATCAGTTCGTGATTACCAAAGACGGTCCAGTTATCTTGACTAGTCAAGGTGAAGAAGGAACGTATTAAAAAAAGGGAGCTTAGCTCCTTTTTTTGTGTCAAATTTAGTCAAAATAAATAAGCGTAGCAGACTTCTTACAAATTTATTCTTTTGTAGTAAAATAGGATTAGAATTTTGAGAAAGTAGGTAATTCGTTGGAGTCGATTATATTTCTAGTATCCGTTTTTTTAGCTGGTATCCTGTCCTTCTTTTCACCCTGCATCTTTCCTTTGCTACCTGTTTATGCTGGTATTTTACTGGATGATCAGGGAAATTCGAAAAGCTTTCGCTTTTTTGGAAGAGACGTTGCATGGTCTGGTTTAATTCGAACCTTGTGCTTTATTGCAGGAATCTCCCTCATTTTCTTTATTTTGGGATTTGGAGCTGGATTCCTAGGGCACATGCTCTATGCAGACTGGTTTCGTTATGCTATGGGAATAGTCATTATTCTTTTAGGACTTCATCAGATGGAAATCTTACATTTCAATAAACTGGAGGTTCAAAAGACAGTCACCTTCAAACAATCCAAGTCTAATCACTATCTGTCAGCCTTTTTACTTGGGATAACCTTTAGTTTTGGTTGGACCCCTTGTATCGGACCAGTCTTAAGTTCAGTCTTGGCTCTAGCAGCTTCAGGAGGCAATGGTGCTTGGCAAGGAGCCTTACTAACCTTAGTTTACACATTAGGAATGGCCCTTCCTTTCATTGTTTTGGCCTTGGCTTCGGGCTGGATTATGCCCTATTTTAGTAAATTAAAACCCCATATGATCCTACTAAAGAAAATCGGGGGAGCTTTGATTATTTTGATGGGATTATTATTAATGCTAGGGCAATTAAATGCCTTGTCAGGAATTCTTGGATAATTGGATAAAAGGAGAAAAAATGAAAAAAGTTATTTTTGCTGGATTGAGCCTCATGTCTCTATTCTTGTTGATTGCCTGTGGTGAAAAAGAAACCAAACAGACAAGCAGTCCAAAACAACCTGCTGTACAACAAATCGCAGTCGGTAAGGAAGCACCAGACTTTACCTTGCAGTCTATGGATGGCAAAGAAGTGAAGTTATCAGACTATAAAGGGAAAAAGGTCTATTTGAAATTCTGGGCTTCTTGGTGTGGACCATGTAAAAAAAGCATGCCTGAGTTGATGGAATTAGCTGCCAAACAAGATCGAGACTTTGAAATCTTGAGTGTCATTGCACCAGGTCTACAAGGTGAAAAAACAGTTCAAGACTTTCCAAAATGGTACCAAGAACAAGGCTACAAGGATATACCAGTTCTATATGATACGCAAGCAACTACCTTCCAAGCCTACCAAATTCGTAGTATTCCAACGGAATACTTGATTGACAGTCAGGGTAAAATTGGAAAAATCCAATTTGGTGCTATTAGCAATGCTGATACAGAAACGGCTTTTAAAGAAATGAAATAAAGAAAAAATCGCGATTGTTCGCGATTTTTTATAGTTTCTCATTGATAAAGCGGATAAATTGATTCCACCAAACCTTCAAAAAGAAGGCTTTTTCTACTTTCTTTTCAGAAACCATTTCAAAAGATGGTTTGTCAGAAGTGAGATAGCCTTGGCCAATCAAATCCTGATCATCATAGGTCAGAGTACCAACAACCTTGCCTTCTTCCAATGGAGCCATTTCTGATGTTGATTTCGGTGTGAATTGGAGGGCTGGTGTAGTACCGCTACCGATGCGTTGGACGATGGAAATATCTGACTTAGCGACAGCTGTCACATTATCTTCCTTACCATCAAGAACTGTTACTTTACTATCATTGTATGCTTCACCTTTCTGAACGACAGTTTTTAAGGCAAAGTTTGCAGAAATATAATCTAAAAGTGCAGAAGTAGCAGTAAAACGTGCATAAGGGTTGGTATCTTGTTGATCTGCATTCAAAACAACCGTAATAATACGCATCCCTTTCTCAACAGTTGTTCCAACGAATGAAGCACCAGCTTTATCAGTTGTACCTGTCTTTAGTCCATCAATACCACCACGATAGGCAGGCATTCCCTCCAACATATAGTTGGTTGAGTGGATTTCAAGCCCTGCAAAGGTAGAAGTTGGCTTTTTGGTGATTTCCAAAACTTGAGGATAATCTCGGATGAGGTTACGAGCGACGATTGCAACATCGTAGGCACTCAACTTGTTTTCATCGTCTTTCTTTGAACCAGGATAGATATTATCGCCAAGGGTCTCATTATTTAAACCAGTAGTGTTTACAATAGTTGCATCTTGAATTCCCCATTCAAGAAGTTTAGCCCTCATTTTGTCTACAAAGTCTTTCTCAGAACCAGCAATCTTTTCTGCTAGTGCAATCGCAGCGCTGTTTGCACTGGATACCATTGTAGCCTCTAATAGTTGTTCAACAGTATAATTTCGAGCTTCCATAGGGACGTTACTCGCCTCAGAATTAGTTGTAAGTTTGTAAGGATAGTCCGAAATATCAACAGGTGTAGATAGACTAATAGTTCCTTGTTCCAGAGCTTCATAGACCAGATAAACTGTAACCAATTTCGTAATAGACGCAATTTCTACAGGCTGATTTGCATCTTTTTCATAGAGGATTTTTCCAGTTGTAGCCTCGACAGCAATGGCATGTTTAGCAGCAACATCAAACTCCTGAGCAGAAACAGTGGAAGCTGTTCCAAAAACTAAAAGTGTCATAAAAGATAAAATTATTTTTTTCATATTAGCTTTATTTTATCATAAAGAAAAAAAATATTCTCGGTTTTTTACTAAAGCCATCTTATCTTTTTCAGAAATATGGTAAAATAGAGAGAAGGAGGATACCTATGTTCCGTAGAAACAAATTATTTTTTTGGACAGCTGAAATTTTATTATTAACATTGATTTTCTATCTTTGGAGAGAAATGGGAGCCATCATTACTCCCTTCGTAACGGTTGTGAATACCATCATGATTCCATTTTTGCTTGGTGGATTTTTTTACTACATTACAAATCCAATCGTTACTTTCTTAGAAAAGAGATGTAAGATCAATCGTCTAATTGGTGTCTTGGTCACTCTTTGTGCCTTAATTGGTGCTATCGTTGTAGGGGTTGTTTATCTCTTGCCGATTTTGATTAATCAGTTGACCAGCTTGATTATTTCTAGTCAAAACATCTATAGTAGACTACAAGATTTGATCATCGATTTGTCCATGAATCCAGTCTTCCAAAATATTGATATTCAACAAACAATTCAACAACTGAATCTCTCCTATGTGGATATCCTCCAGAATATCCTTAATAGCGTCAGCAATAGTTTAGGAAGCGTTCTTTCAGCCTTGTTTAGTACAGTTCTAATCCTCATTATGACCCCTGTGTTCTTGATTTATTTCTTGTTGGATGGTCATAAGTTGCTACCAATGTTGGAACGTACCGTCTTAAAACATGACAAATTGAATCTTTCTAGCCTTTTAACCAATCTCAATACAACCATAGCGCGCTATATCAGTGGAATTGCGATTGATGCGGTTATTATTGGATGTTTAGCCTATATTGGCTATAGCGTTATCGGATTAAAGTACGCCCTAGTTTTTGCTATTTTTTCTGGAAT
>CAJZDE010000087.1:0-5979 GCA_915063165.1 uncultured Streptococcus sp. | reverse complement strand
GGAGTAGAGTAACTTCTCTCGTTTTTTATTAAAAATACAGAATTTTTTCCACTATTTCCTTGAAGCTTTAGCAAGAAGGAAACCAAACATTCCTTCATACAAAGCAAAGAAAAGTAAAAAGGCATGGAGAAAGAAAGTCTCTGGCAAAATCCAAATAACGGGATCCTTTGCTGGATCAAAAAGCCAGGTATCATCTCCCACAAAGAGAATCTGATGGAAAAGAGTAAAGAATTGCTCAAAACCAATCAACACTCCTACAAGGCCAATGACTAGAGGCAATAGCACTAAAGTCAGAATACTTTTACGATATAGAGGGAGAAATCCTTTTTTCACAATCTTTCTAACAAAGAAATAGAAACTTGGTAGCGTCACTAGGGCAACTAGCTGAACTAGGTGAAAGAGATTCTTCACCACCGCAAAGTGATGTAAACCAGCCGCTGATGAACGAAAATCTGGCATCTCTAAGACCTGACTAAAGGGATTAGTCAGGTAATTCATCAAGATATGAAAATTGTACTGAATGGTTTCTGGCTTTAGATAGACTCGATTCGCTAAGTTCAGCCACTGAATCTCCATGGGATAGAAAACCCATGCCAGATAAATCGTCAGTAGGATAGACAGGGAGAGGAGAAAGAGCATACTTCCCCAAAAGGTTAGTTTAGTTTTCATCAAAATTCCACTCCGCAAGGCTAGACACCACATGAGTTGGTGCGATTGGCAGATCTGCTACTTCTTCTGCCTTGGTAAAACCTGTTGTCACCAAGAGCGTTGGAATGCCATTGTCAATTCCTGCTCGGATATCTGTCAGGTAGTTGTCCCCAACCATGAGCAATTCTTCTCTTTTCAAGCCCAAGTGCTCAACTGCCTTATCCATAATGATAGCATTTGGTTTTCCAATATAAACGGGCTTCACTCGTGTTGCTACTTCAAGAAGTGTAATTAGTGAACCAGCACCAGGCAGAAGGCCACGTTCCGTCGGGATATTGAGGTCAGGGTTGGTTCCGATAAAGTGGGCACCCTTTTGGATAGCTAGAGTTGCTGTGGCAAATTTTTCATAGTCGACTTGCCAGTCCAGTCCAACGACCACATAGGCTGGATTTTCCTTGTCTTCGACATAACCGGCTACCTTGATGGCATCCTTGAGCCCCGCTTCTCCGATGACATAGACTGTCTTTTCCAGTCCCAAGTCATTCATATAGTCGATGGTTGCCAGAGTTGCCGTGTAGACAGTTGATAGAGGCGTGTCGATATTAAAATTCTGAGCCAACATCTCTTGTACACTCTCAGGAGTACGAGTTGTATTATTGGTCACAAAGAGATAGGGAATTTCTCTTTTTTGTAACTCATGGACAAAAGCCTCACCCGCCGGAATCCGGTCTTTCCCCTTGTAAATGGTCCCGTCTAAATCAATTAAATAACCTTTATAAGCCATATCGTCCTTTCTAATTGCCTTCAATTTCTTGCCACGTAATCATAGCTTGGGCATTAATCTCACCATCACTGATAATCTCATGCTTGCTTTCTAGTCCCTTGAGTTCATAAGCTGAAGCAATCATACCACCTGGTCGCACTTCTTTGACATATTTGAGATTGATTTTCTTTGGAATATACTTGGTCAAAAAATCTGCTCCCATAACCTCAAAAATCCAATCCAGGTATTTGCTGTTATTGACATGACCATTCATATCCAAGTCGTAAAAACGAACATGGTAGTCTTTACTGATCGGATCTTCTAGATTTGCATACTTTGGCCCGCGGATGAGTTTTTTATCAAACTCAGACTGGTAAGGAGCAACAATTTCCGGTTCGACAGCATGAACTTTACGACTATCTCTGTCCATGAGAACAAAGGTTGCTACCATGCGAATGATTTCTTGACCTGCTTCATCATAGATAGTGAAACGGCGGTAGCAAAAAAGACGATTGTAAGTCAATGCTTCTGTTTCAATCGTAATCTCCTCAGCAAAGCGAGGCAAGCGTACCACGTCAATCGCATAGTCTGTAATAATCCAGACCAGATTGTAGCGTTCTAACATATCCTTGTCGCTAACTCCCAGCTCAATTGACTGCATACCTGATACTTGCAAGGACAGCAAAATCACATCTGGAAGTTTGATATGACCGTTCATGTCCGCCATATCAAAAGGAATTTTCATTTTCATTTGATAAGTTAAGCCCATTGTTCTACTCCAAAATAAATCGTTCTGCTACAGTGTCTCCTAAGAAGAGACCTCTTTTTGTCATTCGGACACGATCACCGTCGATCTGCATAAGTCCTTGTTGAACCAAGTCTCTGATGATTTCGCCATAAAGTCCATCAAAGGATCGTCCAAATTTTTCCTCAAATCGCGCCATAGAAACCCCGGATTTTTTCCGGAGGCCTAGGAACATTTCTTCTTCCATCTGCTCCCTTTGACTCAGGTGTTCTTCTGTAATCCGAGCATTTCCTGCCTCTACCGCATTGAGATAGTGGCGGATAGGGCCGTGGTTTTTATAACGCACCCCGTTCACATAACCTGAAGCACCCGCACCGATACCATAATACTCGGCATTATCCCAGTACATGAGATTATGGCGACTTTCAAAGCCAGGCTTAGAGAAATTGGAAATCTCATAATGCTCAAAACAAGCTCGCTCCAGTTCTGCGATGATGTACTCAAACATCTCCGCTTCTAACTCTTCCTTGGGTAGGGGCAACTTCCCTCGTCGCATGCGGTTCATAAAGACCGTATGATTTTCCAAAATCAAGCTATAAAGGCTCATATGAGGAATATCAAGCGAGATAGCCTTAGCGACATTGTCCTTGACCTGATCCATAGTTTGACCAGGTAGAGCGTAAATCAAATCGATGGAAATATTGTCAAAACCGGCCAGTTTGAGGTGGTCGATATTTTCATAAATATCCTTCTCCAAGTGACTGCGCCCAATCTTTTTCAGCATTTTGTCATCAAAAGTCTGCACACCTAAGGAAACACGATTGACTGGCGAATGCCTCAAAACCGCGATTTTATCCGCGTCCAGATCACCAGGATTGGCCTCAATAGTCAACTCTTCCAAAACTGACAAGTCCAAGTTTTTAGTCAAGCCATCTAAGAGTACTTCTAATTGCGGAGCGGACAGAGCCGTTGGCGTCCCACCTCCAATGTAGAGAGTTGACAACTTTTGGATATCATAAGAACGAAACTCCTCTAGCAGATGCTCTAGGTAACTATCTACTGGTTGATTCTTGATAAAAACTTTTGAAAAGTCACAATAATAACAAATCTGTGTACAAAAGGGAATATGCACATAGGCGGACGTTGGTTTTTTCTGCATAGTACTTATTATACCACAAAGACAGACTTGCAGATAAAAATCACCATCTCCAAAAACCAGAGATGGTGATACTTTATACTTCAGTAATATCGATGATGATTTCTTCTTGGTCTTCAGCAACGTCTGGAGTTGCTGACTGGTCTTGCCATTGCTCCTTGAGATTGTTAAAGGTTTCCTTCGATGCTTCCGTCGCTTGTCGAGCACAGGTTTTAGCTTGGTCAAGGACGCTATCAAAAGTGATTTCACCAGATTCTACTTGTTCCTTTGTTTTCAGTACAAAGTCAGTTGCCTGTTCCTTCACTTCAGTTAGTTTCTCACAAACCTGCTCTCTAGCATATTCTGGATTTTCTCTCAAATCATCTAGAAAATCCTGAGCTTGACTACAAACTTGCTTACCCTTGTCACTCGTCAAAAACAAAGCAAGAGCAGCACCTGAAACTGTTCCTAAAAGGATAGAGGATAGTTTTCCCATAAGATTTCTCCTTTTTTATTTTTTGAAAAATTTACTTGCGACACGAAGAGCGGACAAGCCTGCACCTGTTTTAATGGTTTTTGAACCAGCAGATGAAGCTTTTTTGCCTAAAACACGCGCATGTTGGTTGAGGTCAGAAACTGACTCAGACAAGTCTGCCACAGCTGTAAAAAGTGGATCAATCGTCGCAACTTTGATATTGATGTCGTCTGCTAAAACATTGACCTTAGCCAACAATTCATTAGTCTGATGCAAGGTAACGTTCACATCTGAGCTCAACGTTTTGATGGTTTTCTCTGTTTCATCAATCATACGACCGGCTTTTTGAATCGTGATTGTCAAATAGACTAAACAGACAATCAAAGCAATCGCAACAAGTATATATGCAACTTCTAACATTTATTTTTCCTCCTCTGTATGATAGAAAGGGGCTTTCTTTCGATTTTGATAAAGTATGATAAAAATACCGAGTCCAATAAGGACAACTGATAACCATTGGGAAACTCGCAGACCAAAGAACATGAGACTATCCGTCCGCATCCCTTCGATAATCATACGACCAAAACCATACCAAATCAAGTAGAAAGCAGTGATATGACCACGTCTGATTCCCTTCAATTTTCGTCTAAAAATCAAGATTAAAGCAAATCCAATCAGATTCCAAACCGACTCATATAAGAAGGTCGGCTGATGGTAGCTCCCCTCAATGTACATCTGATCACGAATGAAGCCTGGCAAATAATCCAGACTATCTACTGCTGCACCGTAGGCTTCTTGGTTAAAGAAGTTCCCCCAGCGCCCTAAACTCTGGGCAATCATGACGCTCGGTGCTGCAATATCTAAGAAATCCCAAGTATTGATCAGCTTTCTATCTGCAAAGATATAAAGGACAATAGCGCCCGCTATCAAACCTCCGTAAATGGCCAAACCACCATTCCAGATGGCGATGATTTCACCTGGATTTTGCAGATAATAATCTAAGCGAAAGAGTACGTAGTATAGTCTAGCACCTAAAATAGCTACCGGAAAAGCAATCAGGATAAAATCCAAAATATCATCTGATAGAATTTTCTTTTTAGGAGCTTCTTTCATGGCAAGATAAACTGCTAAAACCAAACCAGCTACAATACACAAAGCATACCAACGAATAGCAAAGGGACCAATTTCAAATGCGACTGGATTAATCATGTTTCACCTCATTTTGAGCGATTAGATTTGTCAAGCGTTCTTCAAATAAACGTGTCGCATCAAAGCCCATTTCTTTAGCACGGTAGTTCATGGCAGCCGCCTCAATAACAACAGAAATATTGCGTCCTGTTTTTACTGGGATGCGGATACGTGGAATGGCTACACCAGAAATCTCGATTTCTTCAGCATTATTTCCTAAGCGATCGAAGGTCTTATGCGTATCATAATTTTCCAAATAAACTGCTAGTTGAACTTGTGAAGAATCCTTAACTGCACTTGCTCCGTAGAGACTCATCACATCAATAATCCCCACTCCACGGATTTCAAGTAAATGCCTCAAAATTTCAGCTGGCTCTCCCCAAAGGGTCATTTCGTCTTTTGCAAAGATATCTACACGATCATCTGCCACCAAACGGTGTCCACGTTTCACAAGTTCCAGACCAGTTTCACTCTTACCGATACCGCTATCCCCTTGGATCAAGACACCCATGCCATAAATGTCCATCAAGACACCATGAACACTGGTCCGTTCTGCCAAACGAGAATCCAAATAGCTAGATAATTCTCCTGATAGGCGACTAGTAGCTGTTCGACTGGTTAAAATCGCAATCTTACATTCCCTGGCAGCTTTCAACATTTCTTCTGGAACTACTAAACCACGCGCAACAATAACCACTGGTGTTTCTGGTTGAAACATCTTAGTCAACACCTTATAACGGTTGTGAGAAGACATGGAGACTAAATAGGACCATTCCTTCATTCCCAACAGTTGAAGCCGCTCCGGAGTATAGTAATCAAAATAGCCCGTCATTTCAAGACCTGGTCGAGAAATATCTGCAGTATTGATTTCTTTTTCAAGTAAATCGCCTTCACCATAAACAATGTCTAATCTGAGCTTTTCAATGACTTCTTTTACTAAAACCGACATAATTTCCTCCTTCAATCGAGTTCTCCCTACTATTATATCAAATTGTGGTAGGAAGTTTCCTTTTTTTGCAGGATTT
>CAJZDE010000086.1:0-6022 GCA_915063165.1 uncultured Streptococcus sp. | reverse complement strand
AGTTGGATATTTTCTTGTAAAACTTGTCTCTTGAAGAGACAATAAAAATTTTTAAAGAAAAAAGAAAGCGCTTTATTTTATGAAAAATGAAAGGACAAACATGAATTACAAATATTTAAATCGGAAACAGCGATACGGAATTCGAAAATTTGCAGTTGGGGCGGCATCTGTAGTGATTGGTACAGTGGTATTTGGAGCAAATCCAGTCTTAGCTCAAGAGCAAGCCAATGCAGCAGGGGCCAATACAGAAACTGTCGAACCTGGTCAAGGTTTATCAGAATTGCCAAAAGAAGCGTCCTCGGGAGATCTTGCTCATTTGGATAAGGATTTGGCTGGTAAATTGGCAGCAGCTCAAGACAACGGCGTTGTGGTGGACCAAGATCATTTGAAAAAAAATGAGAGTGCAGAATCAGAAACTCCATCCTCTACGGAAACCCCTGCAGAAGAAGCAAATAAGGAAGAGGAATCAGAGGATCAGGGTGCTATTCCTCGTGACTATTACTCAAGAGATTTAAAAAATGCTAATCCTGTCCTTGAAAAAGAAGATGTTGAAACCAATGCAGCAAATGGTCAGAGAGTTGATTTATCAAATGAACTAAATAAACTAAAGCAACTAAAAAATGCTACAGTTCACATGGAGTTCAAACCAGATGCATCAGCTCCACGCTTTTACAATCTCTTCTCTGCATCCAGTGACACCAAGGAAAATGAGTACTTTACTATGTCGGTCCTTGATAATACAGCTCTTATTGAAGGGCGTGGCGCTAATGGAGAGCAGTTCTATGATAAGTATACAGATGCTCCTTTGAAAGTTCGCCCTGGACAATGGAATTCCGTGACGTTTACTGTCGAACAACCGACAGCGGAGTTACCTCATGGTCGAGTTCGTCTCTATGTGAACGGTGTCTTATCTCGAACAAGTCTCAAATCTGGTAACTTCATTAAAGATATGCCAGATGTTAATCAAGCTCAACTTGGAGCAACCAAACGGGGCAATAAAACAGTTTGGGCATCAAACCTACAAGTTCGAAACCTAACCGTTTACGATCGTGCTTTAAGCCCAGATGAAGTTCAAACACGGAGTCAATTATTTGAAAGAGGTGAATTGGAACAGAAACTTCCTGAGGGAGCAAAAGTCACTGAGAAAGAAGACGTCTTTGAAGGTGGTAGGAACAATCAACCAAATAAAGATGGTATCAAGAGTTATCGTATCCCAGCTCTTCTCAAGACAGATAAAGGAACTCTGATTGCTGGAACGGATGAAAGACGTTTGCACCATTCTGACTGGGGAGATATTGGGATGGTTGTTCGTCGCAGCTCAGATAATGGAAAAACATGGGGAGACCGAATCGTAATCTCAAATCCTCGTGACAATGAGCACGCTAAACATGCAGAATGGCCATCTCCAGTCAATATTGATATGGCCTTGGTGCAAGACCCTGAAACAAAGAGAATTTTTGCAATTTATGACATGTTCCTTGAGAGTAAGGCAGTATTTTCATTGCCGGGACAAGCTCCGAAAGCTTATGAACAAGTGGGAGATAAAGTTTATCAAGTTTTATATAGGCAAGGAGAATCAGGCCGCTATACGATTCGAGAAAACGGAGAGGGTTTCGACCCTCAAAATAGAAAGACAGATTATCGCGTCGTCGTTGACCCTAAAAAACCAGCCTATAGCGATAAGGGGGATTTGTATAAAGGGAATGAGCTAATCGGGAATATTTATTTTGAGTATAGCGAGAAGAATATTTTTAGAGTTTCCAATACCAACTACCTATGGATGTCCTACAGTGATGACGATGGGAAGACTTGGTCTGCACCAAAAGATATTACACATGGGATTCGGAAAGATTGGATGCACTTCCTAGGAACTGGACCTGGTACGGGGATTGCCTTGCGTACAGGACCTCATAAGGGAAGACTGGTGATTCCAGTTTATACAACAAACAACGTTTCCTACCTAAATGGCTCTCAATCATCTCGTGTAATTTATTCAGATGATCATGGAGAAACATGGCAAGCAGGGGAAGCAGTTAATGATAACCGTCCAGTAGGCAACCAAACCATTCACTCTTCAACCATGAATAATCCAGGCGCCCAAAATACGGAGTCAACGGTTGTTCAGTTGAATAATGGGGATCTCAAGCTCTTTATGCGTGGGTTGACTGGCGATCTTCAGGTTGCGACCAGTCATGATGGGGGAGCAACGTGGGATAAGGAAATCAAACGTTATCCTCAAGTAAAAGACGTTTATGTTCAAATGTCCGCTATTCACACCATGCATGAAGGAAAGGAATACATTCTACTAAGCAATGCTGGTGGTCCTGGACGAAACAATGGTTTGGTTCACCTGGCTCGTGTTGAGGAGAATGGTGAGTTGACATGGCTGAAACACAATCCTATACAAAGTGGTAAGTTTGCTTACAACTCGCTCCAAGAACTCGGAAATGGCGAATATGGTTTGCTTTATGAGCATGCGGATGGTAATCAAAACGATTATACTTTATCCTATAAGAAATTCAACTGGGATTTCTTAAGCAAAGACAGAATTTCTCCTAAAGAAGCAAAAGTAAAATATGCTATCCAAAAATGGCCAGGTATTATTGCCATGGAGTTCGATTCGGAAGTATTGGTAAACAAGGCTCCGACCCTTCAATTGGCAAATGGCAAGACAGCAACCTTTATGACCCAGTACGATACAAAAACTCTCCTATTCACAATAGACCCAGAGGATATGGGACAAAGGATTACAGGTCTAGCTGAGGGTGCAATTGAAAGCATGCACAATTTACCAGTTTCTTTAGCTGGCTCTAAACTAAGCGATGGTATTAATGGCAGTGAAGTTGCTATCCATGAGGTTCCAGAATTCACAGGTGGTGTTAATGCAGAAGAAACGGCTGTGGCAGAGATACCAGAGTACACTGGAGCATTGGCAACAGTAGGAGAAGAACCAGCTCCAACAGTAGAAAAACCAGAATTCACTGGTGGTGTCAATGCTGAGGAAGCCCCAGTGGCAGAGATGCCAGAGTACACCGGTTCATTATCAACAGTAGGCGAAGAAGCAGCGCCAACGGTTGAAAAGCCTGAATTTACAGGTGGGGTCAACGCTGTTGAGGCAGCAGTCCATGAACTTCCAGAGTTCAAGGGTGGCGTTAACGCGGTTCTAGCAGCCTCAAACGAACTTCCGGAATATAGAGGAGGTGCTAACTTTGTCTTGGCAGCTTCAAATGACCTACCAGAGTATAAGGGTGGTGTTAATGGCGCTGAGGCAGCAGTTCTTGAAGTGCCAGAGTACAAGGGAGAAACAAATCTAGTATTAGCAGCTGCAGACAACAAACTGTCTCTAGACCAAGATGTGACCTATCAAGCGCCAGCAGTTAAACAAGCGGGTCTACCAAATACTGGAAGCAAGGAAACAAACTCACTGATTTCCCTTGGTCTTGCAGGTGTTCTTTTATCCTTGTTTGCATTTGGCAAGAAGAGAAAAGAATAATAAGCAAGAGCTATTTGAGTAGGTCTCGGAAGAGGTAGCAGGTTTTTCAGCCTGCTATCTTTTTTGACGACATTCAGGTTGATTCGAAATCATAAGAAGTCTGAAACTACTTTCAGGATAGTCTGTTCTATAAAATAGTTTTGAAACTGAAATCTATTCTACTACAAGCTATTGAAAGCGCTTAACAAATGATATATAATAAGCCCATAAGAACAAGAAAGGGAGGAAAGAGGATGCCACAGATCAGCAAAGAAGCCTTGATTGAACAAATCAAAGATGGAATCATTGTCTCTTGCCAGGCACTTCCTCACGAACCGCTTTATACAGAAGCGGGAGGAGTCATTCCCTTGCTAGTCAAAGCGGCTGAGCAAGGTGGAGCAGTCGGTATCCGAGCAAACAGTGTTCGTGATATCAAGGAGATCAAGGAGGTTACGAAACTCCCGATTATCGGGATTATCAAGCGTGACTATCCGCCACAGGAGCCATTCATTACAGCTACGATGAAAGAAGTGGATGAACTGGCTGAACTAGACATCGAGGTCATTGCTCTGGATTGTACCAAACGTGAACGTTACGACGGTTTGGAAATTCAGGACTTTATCCGACAAGTCAAAGAAAAATATCCGCATCAACTCTTAATGGCTGATACCAGTACCTTTGAAGAAGGGATAGCAGCGGTCGAAGCAGGGATTGATTTTGTTGGAACAACCCTATCAGGCTACACCTCTTATAGTCCTAAGGTAGATGGTCCAGACTTTGAACTGATCAAAAAACTCTGCGATGCCGGTGTGGATGTCATCGCTGAAGGGAAGATTCATACACCAGAACAAGCTAAGCAAATCCTTGAGTATGGGGTGCGAGGTATCGTTGTTGGTGGAGCGATTACTAGACCAAAAGAGATTACGGAACGCTTTGTTGCCGGTCTTAAATAACACAATCTCAAAACAGAGGAGAGTGGTTGATGCGTCGGATAAAATGAAAACGTATACAAATATAAAGAACTCATTATCCAATATGGATACGCTTATCAATTAGGAGAATACAAATGAAATTTAGAAAACTAGCTTGTACAGTACTTGCGGGTGCTGCGATTCTTGGCCTTGCGGCTTGTGGTAATTCTGGTGGAAGTAAAGATGCTGGAAGTTCTAGTAACGATAGCGGAAAAACAGAAATCACTTGGTGGGCATTCCCAGTCTTCACACAAGAAAAAACTGGTGACGGTGTTGGAACTTATGAAAAATCAATCATCGAAGCTTTTGAAAAAGCAAATCCAGATGTAAAAGTGAAATTGGAAACCATCGACTTCAAGTCAGGTCCAGAAAAGATTACAACAGCTATCGAAGCAGGAACAGCGCCAGACGTACTCTTTGACGCACCAGGACGTATCATCCAATACGGTAAAAATGGTAAATTGGCTGAGTTGAACGACCTCTTCACAGACGAATTCGTCAAAGATGTGAACAACGAAAACATCGTACAAGCAAGTAAGGCTGGAGACAAAGCTTACATGTATCCAATCAGTTCAGCACCATTCTACATGGCCATGAACAAGAAAATGTTGGAAGATGCTGGAGTTGCAAACCTTGTAAAAGAAGGTTGGACAACTGATGACTTTGAAAAAGTTTTGAAAGCGCTTAAAGATAAAGGATATACACCAGGTTCATTGTTCAGTTCTGGTCAAGGGGGAGACCAAGGAACACGTGCCTTCATCGCAAACCTTTATGGCGGTTCTGTAACAGACAAAGACGTAACCAAATATACAACAGACGATCCTAAATTCGTCAAAGGTCTTGAAAAAGCTGCTAGCTGGATTAAAGACGGTTTGTTGAACAATGGTTCACAATTTGACGGTGGAGCAGACATCCAAAACTTTGCGAACGGTCAAACATCATACACAATCCTTTGGGCACCAGCTCAAAACGGTATCCAAGCGAAACTCTTGGAAGCAAGTAAGGTAGATGTGGTAGAAGTACCATTCCCATCAGACTCTGGTAAACCATCTCTTGAATACCTTGTAAACGGATTTGCAGTATTTAATAACAAAGACGATAAGAAAATCGCAGCTGCTAAGAAATTCGTTCAATTCATCGCAGATGACAAAGAATGGGGTCCTAAAGACGTAGTTCGTACAGGTGCCTTCCCAGTTCGTACTTCATTTGGCAAACTTTATGAAGACAAACGTATGGAAACAATCAGTGGCTGGACTAAATACTACTCACCATATTACAACACTATCGATGGATTTGCTGAAATGAGAACACTTTGGTTCCCAATGTTGCAATCTGTATCAAATGGTGACGAAAAACCAGCGGATGCTTTGAAAGCCTTCACTGAAAAAGCTAACGAAACCATCAAAAAAGCTACAAAACAATAAGCACTAAGTCAGATTGATTCCCCCCTTTTCCCTGTGCACTATGGTGTAAGAAAAGGGGGACTTTTGTTTGAAATGGTAGGAACTGTCACGAAAATAAAATGAAGTTCTTACATAAGCGAATCTTAAAAAATTTCATTTTGGTTTTAAAACAGTTC
>CAJZDE010000085.1:0-6038 GCA_915063165.1 uncultured Streptococcus sp. | reverse complement strand
GAGCAGGATTTTTAGCTGTTCCATTATCTGACCATGGAGCCTTATCAGAGGCTTTCAAGATCAGGCGAGTCAACATGCCGTCTCCAGCGAAAAATTCATATGGAATGACTTGGTTGACACCAGCTGTGAATGGTCCTGGGAAGTTAGCTCTATCCAAGTAAGAAGCTGGGACATCTACTGTATCTTTGGTGTTGTCGGCCACACCTTTTTGCACTTCAGCTGGAGTGGTCAAACCATTCAAGTTGACATCCAAATCTTTAGTCGCTACCAGATTAGTTAAGTCAGGCTTGCCGTCTTTTGCACCGTACACCTTGATAGTAGCTTTATAGCTTTGTGTACCGTTTTGTTTCAAGAGGTCAAGCAGCTCTTTATCGGATTTTCCTTGGGTGCCTGCTAAATCCACTTCGTAGAAGTAAAGGCCTTTGCCCAATTTCTCTACCGGTGGGAGAGCGGGATTTTTAGCTGAACCGTTGTCTGACCATGGGGCTTTGTCTGAGGCTTTTAACAAGAGGCGAGTCAGCATACCATCTCCACCAAAAGCTTCGTATGGAATAACTTGGTTAACACCAGCTGTAAATGGACCTGGGAAATTGGCTCTATCCAAGTAAGAAGCTGGGACATCTACTGTATCTTTGGTATTGTCAGCCACACCTTTTTGCACTTCAGCTGGGGTGGTTAAGCCATTCAAATTAACAGTCAAATCTTTAGTTGCTACGAGGTTAGTTAAGTCAGGCTTGCCGTCTTTCGCACCGTACACTTTGATGGTAGCTTTATAGCTTTGTGTACCATTTTGTTTCAAAAGGTCAAGCAGCTCTTTGTCAGATTTGCCTTGGGTTCCAGCCAAGTCTACTTCATAGAAGTAAAGACCTTTGCCCAATTTCTCTACTGGTGGGAGAGCGGGATTTTTAGCCGTTCCATTGTCTGACCATGGAGCTTTGTCTGAAGCTTTCAAGATCAGACGAGTCAACATGCCATCTCCAGCGAAGAATTCGTATGGAATGACTTGATTGACACCAGCTGTAAATGGGCCTGGGAAATTGGCTTTGTCAAGATAGCTAGCTGGAACATCTACTGTGTCTTTGGTGTTATCAGCTACACCTTTTTGCACTTCAGCTGGAGTGGTCAAACCATTCAAGTTGACATCCAAATTTTTAGTTGCTACAAGGTTAGTTAAGTCAGGTTTGCCGTCTTTTGCACCGTACACCTTGATAGTAGCTTTATAGCTTTGTGTACCATTTTGTTTCAAAAGGTCAAGCAACTCTTTGTCAGATTTGCCTTGGGTGCCTGCTAAATCCACTTCATAGAAGTAAAGACCTTTGCCCAATTTTTCTACTGGTGGGAGAGCGGGATTTTTAGCCGTTCCGTTGTCTGACCATGGAGCCTTGTCAGAAGCTTTCAAGATAAGGCGAGTCAACATACCGTCACCAGCGAAGAATTCGTATGGAATGACTTGGTTGACACCAGCTGTGAATGGTCCAGGGAAGTTAGCCTTGTCCAAGTAAGTGGCTGGGACATCTACTGTATCTTTGGTATTGTCAGCCACACCTTTTTGCACTTCAGCTGGGGTGGTCGCTGGTTGCGCTTCACTGGCTTCACGGTCTTGTCCAGAAACTGTAGACGCAGGACTTTCCACAGGTTTAACTGCATCTTCTGTTTGTTTCTTTGAGTCAGGTTGTGCTTGCACTTCTTCTTTTGGCGCTACTTCCGGATCTTTAGCAGTTGCGTCCGCTTTTTCTGAAGAGCTTGTCGTATCCAAGCTTGCTTTAGGTGCTGAGTCTGCTTGTTCTGAAGGAAGAGCTACATCGACTGCTTTTTTGAGAACCTCTGCTGGTAAGTCGCTCTTTTCACTCACCGAAGTTGCGTCTGGCACGACTTGGGCAGGAGTCGGATTGACGACATCAGCACGTGCAGAACTTGGTTGACCAACTAGGACAAAGAAGCCACTAGCTACAACAACTGAAGCAACACCGACACTGAGACGGCGAATAGACCAACGAGTATATCTCTGATTTGGATTGAATTTCATAGGATTCTCCTTAGAGTTTTCTTTTTTTTTGATGACTCTAGTATAATCTCCTAAAATTAAAAAGGATTAAGAAAAAGTTAAAATTTTTCTTAAATCCCTCTTATAAAATACTTATATTGACTCGTTAATTATTTGGAAAGAGAGTACCCTTCCTCTCCTACTCACTCAGTTCAGCTAGGGTGTCCAGATGTTGGTTATTAATGACGGCCATGATATAGGCATCTGCCTGCAAGAGGTCATTGGGTCCGAATTGGACATCCAGAGGAGCATTTTCGTAGGAACGAAAGCCAAGTACGTTGAGGTTGTATCGCCCACGTAAATCTAGCTGACTGAGGCTTTTACCTACCCACGATTGAGGGATTTTCATCTCGACAATCGATACATTCTTGTCCAGCTGAAAGACGTCTACACTGTTATGAAAGAGGATGGTCTGTGCCAATGAGCGCCCCATTTCAAATTCTGGTGAGATGACTGCGTCTGCGCCAATTTTTTCCAACACCTTTTTAGCTGTATGGCTTTTGACCTTGGCAATAACAGTCGGCACTCCTAGACTCTTGCAGTGCATAACCGCTAGAACACTGGACTCCAGATTTTCACCCGTTGCGACAACTACGGTATCACAGGTGTCAATCCCAGCTGATAGAAGGAGTTCTTCATCCGTGATATCTCCAACTACCCCACGCGCCAGCACGGGTTCAAATTGATTAATGCGCTCCTCGTGGTCATCAATAGCAATGATATTCATGTCATGCTTGGCTAGAGCAGCCAAAACACTGCTCCCAAAAATTCCCAAGCCTAAAATTCCAATTGTCCGATCTGACATCGTTCTTCCTTTCTTATCCAATAGTGATATCTGCTTTCATATAATGAATCGTATCTTTCTTGTCTGGCTGGTATTCCGCTACACTGACCAGTAGTGTCAAGGGACCAATACGGCCGATAAACATCAGCAACATAACGATGCTGAGGGCTATCTTGCCTAGCTCTGGTGTTAAATTTGCCGTCACCCCAACTGTCGCAAGGGCTGAAATGGTCTCAAACATGAGGTAGATAAAGCGCGGATTTCCTTCTGCGGTTACCCCTAATAGAATCAATCCCAGCAAGAAAGTCAGCAAGAAGATAATAAAGACACTGAAAGATTTTTGCACGGTTCGGGGTTCAATGGTCCTCCGAGCAACATTGGCATGAGGCAAGCCCAATAGTTCGCTACGAGCAAAGACCAACAAGACAAAGAAGGTCGTAATCTTGAGCCCCCCTGCTGTTCCTCCAGGTGCCCCGCCCAGAAACATCTGCAAGATGTAGATCAGTAAGGTAACTGGTCGAGCCTGAGTGTAGTCAATTGAAGCAAATCCTGCCGTTCTCATGCTGACGGTCTGGAAGAAACTAACCAGCAGTTTCTCTGGAGCGCTGAGATTTCCAATCGTTCCAGGATTGTTCCACTCAATTAAGAGAGTCGATACTGTTCCAAAGAGCAGAATTCCCGCCGTTAAAAAGAGAACCAGCTTGGTATGGAAACGCAGACGGCGTTTTTTCTTTTTCCCAAACTGGGTCGCTAGGTCAAACCAGACCATAAATCCTAGACCACCCGTGATAATCAATCCTGCAATCACTAGATTGATCAAGGGATCTGTTTGAAAGGCTACCAAACTCGTACTTCCAAAATTATCAAATCCAGCATTACAGAAGGCTGAAACAGCCAAAAAGATAGAAGTTAACACCCCTCGTCCCCAGCCAAATTCAGGAATAAAGCGAAAACTCAGGAGAAAGGCACCAATCCCTTCCACCAAAAAAGTCGTCAAAAAGATCGAGCGAATAAAGTCCTTTAAGGACTGAGTTTCTCCATAACTGAAACTTTCTTGAATGGTCTCCCGGCCACGAAGACTGAGCTTTTGCTTGCCTTGGATATAAAAGATTCCGATAAAGGTCATAAGCCCCAAACCACCAATCTGGATCAAGAGCATACAGATTAACTGCCCCCAGATATTATAAGTAGAAGCCACTGGCAGGGTGAAGAGCCCTGTCACACAGACCATGGACACCGTTGTAAAGAGATGATCAAAGTAGGTCGCTTGTGACGTTGCTGCTTGCACAAAGGGAAGGCTTAAAAGGAGCGAGCCCAGTAAGATAACTAAAGCAAAACTTAAAAAGATGCGACGGGCTGGTGATAACCGAGACAGCGTCGTCTTGATTTTTTCCAAAAATGATTTGAATAACATAGCTACATTCTACCATAAAAACAGTCAGAACACTCACATGTGGTGCACAATGGCAAGACAGAGTTCGAGCGCCTTATCAAAAGCTTCAGAGCCCCAGTCACGACTGTCGTAGTTGTCCAGATCGGCCAAGGAATCTGCAGTAAAGAGCAACTCTCCCCAGACAACTCCACGTAGCTGAGCTACTGCCGCAAGAGCAGAGCACTCCATCTCCACAACAGTACAGCCTTCTTCCTTACGATAGGCAACCTTTTCAGCTGTCTCTCGGTAAAAACCATCTGTCGTCCATGTCATGACCTCCTCGTAAGGAATGCCTCTTTGCTCCAAGATTTGCTCAATGGCAGAGATAGCCTCAATCTGCATCTCCATATAACGAGAAGGCGCCACATAGTGGTAGCTAGTCCCCTCATCTCGCAAAGCGCGAACAGGGACGAGAAAGGCATTTTCCTCTATATCGGCTAGGACGCCACAGGTTCCAGTGGAAATGATTTGCTCCACACCATAACCAATCAACCAATCCATAAACTGGGCCGCTGGAGCAGAACCCACGGGCGCCTGGGCCAGACAGATCTCCTCACCCTTGTAGTTGAGGATGTAGACTGGATAAGTCTTGGTAGCCGAAACGAACTCCCCAACACAGTCCGCTCCTACTTCCTGAGCGTAGCGGTCAATCTCCTCCTCCAAAAACGCATAGATGCACTTCTTTGGCAACTTTAAGTCTAAACCCTCGTGATTCGGCATAAGGACCGCTTGGGGATTGTCATCAAACTCTAAAATGGGAATCGCATGTTTCTGAATCATCGCCCACCTCCTCTAATTTTGTACTATTGTATCAAAAACTGACGGAGTGTCAAGGAGTTGTCTTTAGCAAGCCAGTAAACTCCTCTTCCATACATTTAAGAAATCGTTGCACTGCTGGAGAGGTCGGTTTCTGTTTTGGCAAAATGATTGAGGACTTATAAACACATATCAAATCCAATAACAAAAAGACATGAATCTGAAATAAGCAGAACATGTCTTTTTTAGCTTGTTTGAAAGTCAAGTAAATAAACCTTAGTTCTTCTAGAACTCCCTTATTTCCACAAACCACCTAAAATCTGTTTTTCTAATAAGTCTAGGTCTTCTTCCTTTATTTCTCCGTTGTCACTAACGATATAAAGCTGAGCGAAGTAAGCCAACAATGGACCAACACAAATACGAACCATTTGAGGAATCGTTAACTCTGGATTTACACGTGGATCTGCTAGCAATTCCTTATGAAGCACTCGAAGTTTATCTTGAATAGCATTCCAGATAAAAATCTGTTCATTTTTTAGTTTTTTATTTGAAAAACTCTCCTGCAGAATGATTTTCATCAAAGCACGATTTTTTTTGAGATAGCTCATACGATCGTGGACGAGATAACGAACCCTCTCTTCTGTCGTTTCAAAAGCTAAGAGTTCCTCAAAAAAACTACCGAAAATGCCTGGGACTACAGGATGTAAAATAGCCGTCAGTAGATCATCCTTCGTCTTAAAATACTTAAACAAAGTTGCCTGGCTTAGTCCAGCACGCTCAGCTATGTGAAGAGTTGATGTCCCATGGTAACTCCTGGTTGATATGAGATCCACTGCTGCCTGCATGATTTTTTTCTTTCCTTGAGGGTAATTCGCTTCTTCTAAGTAATCTTCAAACGATTCAAAAACAGTCTTATCCATCTAATCTTCACACCTTTTTAGCATTATTTATGTTGATTTCTAAACTTTACGATAACGACGCAATCCAACAATATTAAGAATTGTTAAAATGATCAAGAAAAT
>CAJZDE010000084.1:0-6075 GCA_915063165.1 uncultured Streptococcus sp. | reverse complement strand
AATTATAAACTTTCATGTTATAAAGTATCTAATAATTAATTTTCATCCCTAAGTTAGTATAAGTAAGCACAGTACTCACCATTTTCCCGCTAAAGTGCATAAGTAAATTTCCTACATTTTAAGTTATGCTAACGTTTTACTAAAATGTCAAATCGTGATATAATGAAAGCGATTAAAGCAATAAACAAAGGAGACACTCTATGACTTACCAAGAAAATTATCAAAAATGGGTCGATTTTGCTGACCTTCCAGACTACCTTCGTCAAGATTTGGAAAATATGGACGAAAAAACTAAGGAAGATGCCTTTTATACCAATCTTGAATTTGGTACTGCTGGTATGCGTGGTTTGATTGGTGCTGGTACAAACCGCATCAACATCTACGTTGTTCGTCAAGCTACCGAAGGTTTGGCTCGTTTGATTGAGTCAAAAGGTGAAAATGAAAAAGATCGCGGTGTGGCAATTGCCTACGATAGCCGTCACTTCTCACCTGAGTTTGCCTTTGAATCTGCGGCAGTTCTTGCTAAACACGGTATCAAATCTTACGTATTTGAAAGCCTTCGTCCAACTCCAGAACTGTCATTTGCAGTTCGTCACCTCAACTGTTTCGCAGGTATCATGATTACTGCCAGTCACAACCCTGCTCCATTTAACGGTTACAAGGTTTACGGAGAAGACGGTGGACAAATGCCTCCACACGATGCAGACGCTTTGACTACTTATATTCGTGCTATTGAAAATCCATTCGCTGTGGAAGTTTCTGATGTCGAAGCTGAAAAAGCTTCTGGCTTGATTGAAGTTATCGGCGAAGCTGTTGATGCAGAATACCTTAAAGAAGTTAAGGACGTAAACATCAACCCAACCTTGATTGAAGAATTCGGTAAAGACATGAAGATTGTCTACACACCACTTCATGGTACGGGTGAAATGTTGGCTCGTCGTGCTCTTGCTCAAGCAGGATTTGATTCTGTTCAAGTTGTTGAAGCACAAGCAACTGCTGACCCAGACTTCTCAACTGTAAAATCTCCAAACCCAGAAAGCCAAGCAGCCTTTGCCCTTGCTGAAGAACTTGGTCGCCAAGTTGGTGCAGATGTTCTTGTGGCAACTGACCCTGACGCTGACCGTGTTGGTGTTGAAGTCCTTCAAAAAGACGGTAGCTACCTCAACCTTTCAGGTAATCAAATCGGTGCTATCATGGCTAAATACATCTTGGAAGCCCACAAAAATGCTGGAACTCTTCCTGAAAATGCAGCCCTTTGCAAATCCATCGTATCAACTGACTTGGTAACGAAGATTGCTGAAAGCTACGGCGCAACCATGTTCAACGTTTTGACTGGTTTCAAATTTATCGCAGAGAAAATCCAAGAATTCGAAGAAAAACACAATCACACTTACATGATGGGATTTGAAGAAAGCTTCGGTTACTTGATTAAACCATTCGTACGTGATAAAGATGCTATCCAAGCCGTTCTAGTCGTTGCTGAACTTGCTGCCTACTACCGTTCACGTGGTTTGACACTTGCTGACGGTATCGAAGAAATCTACAAAGAATACGGCTACTACGCTGAAAAGACCATCTCTGTTACCCTTTCTGGTGTTGATGGTGCTGAACAAATCAAATCGATTATGGCTAAGTTCCGTAACAATGCTCCAAAAGAATGGAACGCAACAGCTATCACTGTCGTAGAAGACTTCAAGGCTCAAACTGCTACTGCTGCTGACGGTACTGTTACAAACTTGACAACTCCTCCAAGTGATGTTTTGAAATACACTCTTGCGGATGGTTCTTGGATTGCAGTTCGCCCTTCAGGTACAGAACCAAAAATCAAGTTCTACATTGCCGTTGTGGGTGAAAGCAACGAAGATTCACAAGCTAAGATTGCCAACATCGAAGCAGAAATCAATGCGTTTGTTAAATAAGAAATTATAAAAGATGAGACCAACCAATCTCATCTTTTTTTCGTATCAAATCTAAGCATTTTTAGAAACTTTATGGCATACTAGACTTATCAATGAAAGCGAGGTAATCTCATGGAACAATTTTTAGAAAACATTAAAGACCTTGAAGTCACAACTGTTGACCGCGCTCGTCAAGCGATTGCTGACAAAGAAACAGCAACTTTCTTCGTCGGTCGCAAAACTTGCCCTTACTGCCGTAAATTTGCTGGCACATTGGCAGGTGTCGTAGCTGAAACTAAAGCCCACATCTACTTCATCAACAGTGAAGAACCAAGCCAACTCAATGAATTGCAAGAATTCCGCTCACGTTATGGAATTCCAACCGTACCAGGATTTGTTCACATTGCTGATGGACAAATCAATGTCCGTTGCGACTCTTCCATGTCAGCACAAGAAATCAAGGACTTTGCTGGATTGTAAAAAAACAACAAAAGAAGGCACTCGCCTTCTTTTTTATATATCTGTCAATGGTGTTGCAGTATCTGGTGAGGTATCGTAAACTTTAAAGTCTACTCCGACTCCCAGATCAGCTTGGGCTAGCTGATTGACCATAGTCATATGAGCCAGCTCCTTAATATTGTTCTCTTTGGACAAGTGACCAAGATAGATTTTCTTTGTTCGATTTCCCATTGCACGAATCATGGCCTCAGCACCGTCTTCGTTAGAAAGGTGACCGAGATCCGATAGAATTCGCTGTTTGAGACGCCAAGCGTAAGATCCTGCTCGCAAAATCTCCACATCGTGGTTGGACTCGATGAGGTAGCCGTCCGCATTCTCGACAATTCCTGCCATACGGTCACTTACATAACCTGTATCGGTCAGCATAACGAAGCTCTTGTCGTCTTTCATAAATCGGTAAAACTGTGGTGCTGCCGCATCATGGCTCACACCAAAACTCTCAATGTCGATATCACCAAAGGTTTTGGTTTTGCCCATTTCAAAGATATGCTTCTGCGAAGAGTCCACCTTGCCGAGGTACTTACTATTCTCCATAGCCTGCCAAGTCTTTTCATTGGCGTAAAGATCCATGCCATATTTACGAGCCAAGACACCGACCCCATGGATATGGTCTGAATGCTCATGCGTAATCAAAATCGCATCCAGATCTTCAGGTTTGCGATTGATTTCAGCTAGCAAGCTGGTAATTTTCTTACCAGACAAGCCTGCATCCACTAAAATTTTCTTTTTTGGGGTTTCCAGATAAAAGGAATTTCCACTGGAACCTGATGCTAAAATACTGTATTTAAAGCCTATTTCACTCATTCTAGTCTTCTATTTCGTCCTCCCATATTTCTTCTTTTACGGCATCCTTATCATAAGGGAGCACTATGGTAAAGGTCGATCCCTTACCGTATTCACTTTTGGCCCAAATAAAGCCATTGTGTTGTTTGATGATTTCTTTTGCGATAGCCAGACCTAGACCAGTTCCACCTTGAGCCCGGCTTCTTGCACGATCTACACGGTAAAAGCGGTCAAAAATCTTCGGCAAATCTTGCTTTGGAATACCTAGACCTTGGTCTTTGATGGATAAAATCATCTGGTCATCAGTGGTCTTCATGCTAACAGTAATTTTGCCGCCATCTGGTGAGTACTTGATGGCATTGTTAAGAATATTATCAATCACCTGAGTCATCTTATCGGTATCAATCTCGATCCAAACTGAATTAATAGGGTAATCTCTAACAAGTTCATATTTTTTCTCTTCATCCTGGCTCCTCATCTTATCAAAGCGGTTGAGAATAAAGGTGATGAATGCTGTAAAATTAATCAATTCCACATCTAGCTGACTTGTCGTATTATCAATACGAGAGAGATGCAAGAGATCTGTTACCATCCGCATCATACGGTTGGTTTCATCGAGTGAAACCTTGATAAAATCAGGAGCAACAGGATCATACAGAGCTCCCTCGTCCAAGGCTTCAAGATAAGATTTAACACTGGTCAAAGGAGTTCGCAACTCGTGACTCACGTTCGAAACAAAGAGTCTTCGCTCACGCTCTTCCTTCTCCTGTTCGGTCGTATCATGTAAAACGGCAACCAAACCAGAGATGAAACCTGACTCACGGCGAACCAGAGCAAAACGTACACGAAGGCTTAGATATTCACCATTCACATCCTGGGAGTCAATCGTCAACTCAGGAATCTGTGTAATTAGATCACGCAGCTCATACTCATCTTCTATCTTTAGTAATTCGAGGATGCTTTTATTCAGAACATCTTCTTTCTGCACACCGAGTTGTTTCTTTGCCATATCATTGATCATAGTGATCTGGCCACGGCGATTGGTCGCAAGAACGCCATCTGTCATGTAAGAAAGAATACTGTTCAATCGTTTACTCTCTTGTTCCAGATTTTCTTGGGTCAAACGAATAACTTCTGACAAATCGTTCAGATTATTGGTGATATTGGTGATTTCTGTACTTCCTTGCAAGTCCAAAACTTGAGAATAATCACCTGCAATCAAGTCCTTAACCTTTTGATTTATCTCCTTTAGACGGATATTATCCCGACGATTTTCCAGTAACAGCAAGGTCACCACCAGGATAAAGCCAAGTAAAATCAGGATAAAGATAAAATCGCTGGTCAAGATAGTTTGTCTAATATCTTCAATCATTATTTCTCATATAGTATCCAACACCACGACGTGTGAGAATGTACTCTGGACGGCTTGGTGTGTCTTCGATCTTTTCACGCAAGCGTCTAATGGTCACGTCCACAGTACGAACATCACCAAAATAGTCATAACCCCATACAGTCTCAAGCAAGTGTTCACGTGTAATCACTTGTCCAATATGAGACGCCAAGTGATACAAGAGTTCAAACTCACGGTGGGTCAAATCTAACTCCTCACCATATTTCTTAGCCACGTAAGCATCTGGAACGATTTCCAAATCACCAATTTGTAAAGGTTGCGTCTTCTTCTCGTCAGACTCTTGGCTATCTACTGAAACTAGGTCTGTACGACGAAGCAGGGCCTTAACACGAGCCTGCAACTCACGGTTTGAGAAAGGTTTTGTAACATAATCATCTGCACCTAACTCTAAACCAATAACCTTGTCAAACTCGCTATCCTTGGCTGAGAGCATGATGATAGGAACACTACTGGTCTTGCGAATGGCTTTGGCAACTTCTAAACCATCAATTTCAGGTAACATCAAGTCGAGGATAATAATGTCCGGTTGCTCTGCTTCAAATAGCTCGATTGCCTCACGACCATTGAAGGCTGTAACAACTTCATAACCTTCCTTGGCCATATTAAACTTAATAATATCTGAGATTGGTTTCTCATCATCTACAATTAATATTTTTTTCATTTTATCACCTTTTCTCTATCTATTATAACAAAAAAATGCAAAGAAGGCACAAATGGCTACTATAGGCCTTCATCTTCAAAACTTATTTTATAAGCCTGCCAAATTTTTTGTTGAGGTTTCGCAAGTGGATAATCAGAAAACTCCTGAGAAGAAACCCAGCGAATTTCTCTGTCAGAAAACTGTTTTGTTTCTGTCACCTGACCAGCTAGGATTTGAATATGCCATTTACGATGACTAAAGACATGCTTAACTTGTTCAAAAACTTGATGAGACCAATCAACCTCCAAATCATAATCCTGCTCAAAGTTTTCTTGAGGACTTGGCCCAAATACTCTACTTTCCTCTTTAACTTGAGAAAAGAGATCTAATTGATTGTCATCGCTTGAGAAATCATCAACTTCGATCAAGGGGAAATGCCAAAAACCGGCTAGCAGTTTCTCGCTTTCATTTTTCTCAAGAAGATATTGACCACGGTCATTGCGTACAACTAGAGCCTTGAGATAAATTGGGAGAGGCTTTTTCTTGGGTTCTTTAATCGGATAACGACCCATGGTGCCATTCTGATACGCTGCGCTAAAGTCCTTAACAGGGCTTTCTTCTGGTCGAGGGTTAACTGGAGCCTCTATGTCAGACCCTAAATCCATCAGAGCTTGGTTAAAGTCACCTGGTCGTTTCGGGTCAATCAAGATTTCCATCATTGCCTGAAAAATTTTGCGATTGCTGGGAACTCCGATATCATGATTAACCTCAAACAAGCGCGCTAAAACTCTCATGACATTGCCATCAACTGCTGGCTCGGGTAA